>DOZQ01000107.1:60237-65465 GCA_003517915.1 Oscillospiraceae bacterium
ATCATACGTTCCTTGATTCGGATTGAGGCGAATATAAAAGCTGTAATCCAGCGTCGCTATTTTGAAGCAGGTCATGGACGAGTGCGCCGCGCAAAAAGCCAAATGGTTATCGCGGGAAGCAAAGGGCGGCTTATCGCCGTCGTCGCGCAGAGAATTGATAAGCTCATCAAATTTAACCTTAAAATCCGGACCCTTCAAATGCGGCTGGCTATCAAACCATGTCGTCCAGAATTCTTTACCGCTGCGCCCAAAATCAGCGCGTAAATACCCGATTGCGCCGCAGCGCTCGGCGGCTTCACCGCTTAATCGAAAGCACAAGTGCAGTTCTTCCTTTTCAGCAACCAATAATTCATACGCCATCGCCGGGTTCCTCCTCTGTTTGCAGCAGGGCGCGAACCTCTTTTAATCGGTGATAAACGTCAACAGAGGTCGTTTCGTTCAATTTGCAATACGCCGTGAGAAGCTGCCATATAAGGCTCACCGCGTCTGTCTTGAAAAAGCCGATATCCGCAAATTCCGTGCCGTCCACGCCGACGCGGAAGCGGACGTATTTTTCAATGTTGTCTATAAGGCGCTGTGCGATTTTTGCCGTTTCTGAAAATTTTCCGGTCATCACGGCATTGCCATTTAACGCCGACATCAGTTCGTTGTACCAATCGTACTCCAAACTGAGCATAATTTCGGGTCTGTTATTCCTTGACATGGTTATAAATCTCCTTTGCATTTTTCTTGTCGTTCATTTCATCAATAATTTTGCGCATACAAAAACCGCAAAATCCTGTTTCGCGGTTACGGTAAGGGCAGTCGGCGCAATGGTAAACGCGCCCGTCCGATAAACGGATAATTCGATTGTTCATGCGCCGTCACCTCGCCCCGTCGCTGCGCTTTTTCGCATCAAGGCGTTTTTGTTCTTCTCCGGCGCGCTTGTGCAGGTCGGAAGTCGCTGTTTCACGGTCAGAGAAATAATGCCCCCAATCGAAATTGCCACGGCTTTGTTTATAACCCTGCCATGTGCCGTAAGGTTGGGCGGCTTTTTCGCAGTAGCCCAAAGCAAATACCTTTTGCCCCGCTTCAATGCGGTCAATGATTTCATAATTACCCGCAAATTCTTTTTCTTCGGTTGGCTTGCCGCGCTCAGCCTGCACCCGCGCAAGACCTTCCTTTGCCCAATCGGGTATCGCTTCGGGGCGCACCACGCCAAGCACATCATGCCGTTCAAAGCGGGTATGCTTGCCGTCGTTCAGGTGGTAGCAATAGACCGCGTGCCCATTCGGATTCGCCCGTGAACCGTTGCCGCCGTCCACCAAAACAAGCTGGCAATCTCCGCGCCGATATTCAGGAGAGAACACATCGGCGCGAATAGCGACAACCTCGCCGTCAATGCCTTCGCCGTAGTCGTGGGGATAGCAATGTTCAGAGGTAAATAGGTCGGCCGGAAGATTCAAGGCGTCGCGCTCGGCCTGTACCGCTGCCGCTTCCTTGCCGATACGATCGGTAAACTCCTGCAACGCTTCAAGATAATCGTCACTGCCTACGCCCTGCGAATATTCGCAAAGAATACCGTTTTCGGTGTACTGGCACACAAGATAAAACATATTTTGTTTCGCGCTCATATCCTCGGCAAGCAGGATTTCCTTTCCGTTTATACGGAATGCCTGCTTGACCTCATACCCGGTATCGCTTATCATGCGTTTTTCGTTTTGCTCACTCATCATAAAGCCCTCACTTTATTACATATTTGTTGGCGGCTCTGCCGCCGTCGCTGTGATACTGCGGAACCACGCTAATGTAACCCTCGTCGCGGAGCCTCCGCAAATTGCGGCTGACCGTGCCTTTGGAAAGCCCGGTGGCGTCGCTGATCCGGCGCTGCGGGATAATGACCGCACCGTTTGTGTCGGTAATATCCATCAGGATAAGGTACAGCAGTCTGCCGGAAACGGAGGTGTCCAATGTCCGCAAATGTTGATATTTCGTCATGTTATTCATCATCAAAGTCCCTTCCGTTTTATTTTGAATATGTTAAAGGGCGGTTCTCCCGGAAGAAAACCGCTCTCGTTTAAATATTATTTCTTATTCTTTTTTCGGATGTGCAGCCATATCGCCGCGCCCACGATAAATGCGACAAGGATAATCGCCATAATGGTTTTAGGCTCCATGATTTTCTCCCTTCTTCATTTTTCTGCGCATGCCGTAAATCCCAAGCCCGGTCAGCGCGGCGACTGAAACGCCTGCAACGGCAACCCACAGCCAGATATTGCTGTCATCACCCGTTTTCGGGTTGCCGGACGGCGGGATTTTCTCATTAGTGGCCGCAAGCTCTATCGTTGCGCCGTTTTCGGTGATGTCAAAGGAAAACTTCACCTTGCCGAGCTTGTATCCCTCCGGCGCTTTGGTTTCCGTCAGCTTATAGCCGAACCCATAAGGTAAATCCGGGATGAAAATCTCGCCGTTTTGGTCGGTAGTATAAATACCGAGCAGATTGCCGTCCGGGTCGTAAAGCTCAAACACGGCTCCGGCCAGCTTCGCTCCTGTGGCCTTGTCGGTCTTAATCAGCTTTACGTTGCCGCGAATCAGCTTGTTGTCAATCTGCAATTCCGTAACCTTTTCATGGGCGACAACGGCAGACTGTTCCGCCGACAGCACATAGCCAACTGTCAGATCGGAGGCGAGTTCCTGCACCTTATAGTCCCCGGCCAACAGGCTCTCAATATAGATGCAGCCGTCCTCATCGGTTTCAAATTCGCCGGAATAGTCCGCGCCCGTCAGAGTCTTACCTGTAACCGTGAATTTCACGCCCTTAATCGGCGTAGATTTTCCCTCGAACGTCTTGATTATCTTGAGATCGCCGCGCATGAGCGTGTTGTGGATGGTCATCTCGGCAATCTGATCCGGCGCAACCGTGATGGTCTGTTCATCGGACAAAACATAGCCTGCGGTTAAATCGCTCTCCAGTTCTTTGACGGTGTAATTGCCGATAAGCAGGTTTTCAAGCAGAATCTCGCCGTTTTCGTCCGTGACGGCGTTGATTTCAACCACCGTACCAACGGCGGTCTGCCCGATAATCGTAAACGGCACTCCGGCAATCGGCGTTTCCTTGCCCTCGAATGTTTTAATCACCTTGAGGCTCCCGCGCTGGAGCTTGTTTTCAATCGGCTTACCCTCATTTATTGCGATCTCCACGATAGCCGTATCCTGTCCGGTGTACTCAAAGGTAAAATCATACTGCGTATCGTCGATGGCGTACCCGGCTCCGGTCTGAAGCTCCTGCACATAGTAGACCGAAATCGGTAAATCCGTTTGAATGGTCGCTTTGCCGTCCTCGTCGAACGTGATATATTCCAAAAGTGCGTCCTTCTGGATGGCAACTGTACCGTCCGCCGTTAGAATATCCTCCCGCGCAAAGAGGCCGAACAGGATTTCAGCGTAGGGGTTAAAGTCCTCGGCGGCGTTTTCGGGGATTTCGCAAACCTTTTCAACCGTGACCGCAGCTTTCTGCCGTTCGTTGTATACGCCGACCTGCGCGGTCACAATCGGGGTAAGCTGATCCTCATATACAAGCGAAAAATCATGCTTGTCTGTATTCAGTACCATACCGGGAATGGTCTGTCGCTCAACCGCGTAATAGTCCCCCAGATAAAGCAGTTCCGATTCTGCCGTACCGTCTGCGCCTGTGGTGACGGTATCAACCACATTCCCGGCTGCTGCCCGAACCGTCCCGTCCGGCGTGACAATATCCGTTCGGGCGATAATGTCAAACACCGTTCCGGGCAGGGAACGCACCTTATACTTGGGCACATACCGAATATGACTCTTACCCACGATTTCATCTGCGCCCACAAGCATTTCGCCTGTTTTCTCAATCGTGACTTTGCCCATAGCAGGCTTGTTCGGCATTTTCACTTCGAGATATTCCTGCGGGTTTTCGCTTGTGACCTTAAACGGAACAGGTTCATCGGAAAGCACATACCCGTAAGGACTTTGCTGTTCCCACAGTTCGTAGTTCCCAAAATGCAGGGGTTCGGGCATAACCAGCCAGCCCTCGGCGTTGGTCAGATAGCTGTCGATGACAATCGGCGTGGGATAGAGAATTTCCTGCGATACCCATTCGCCCGTATCGGCATTCTTGATCTTAAACTCAACACCCGGCTGCGGGATGACCTTTCCGGTTTCCGCGTCCACCTTAACAACCTTGACCTTTCCGAAATACACGGTGTTCTCCACGTTAAAATAGTAGGTGTGGTCGTTGTCGGAGATAAAAACATCGAACGGGTCGCATATCTTATGCTCCGGCTCACCCTGTACCTCTTTTACGACATAGGTTCCGAAAGGCAAATCCTTCGTGCAGGCATAGCCGTGTTCATCGGTCGTGAGCAAATCGCGCTCGCTCGGCTTGGCGTTTTCATAGCTGCCCGCCGATTTCAGATACACCTCAAACACAATGCCGTCAAGCGGCTTCTGCACCTGCGGATTCTCAGGGTCCACGGCAAGGTCGGGGTCATCGCTGTGCTTCACAAGCTGGATACGCCCCTTGATGACCGTGTTGCTCACCTCGGTGGAAACAAGGTTGATTTCCACCTCTTGCCCCGCGTAATCGATATTGATGGGGTGCTCTTCCTCCGAAAGGGTATAGCCGCGCGGCGGCACAACCTCTTTCACGGTGTAACTGCCAAGTGGGATTTCCTTAGATGTGACTGAAGCGCTGTCACCGCAATACAGGCGTTCCACCTGTTTTCCGTTCGCGTCCAGCAAATCAAACACCGCGCCGGAAAGGGTTGCGTCGCCCTGTGCCGTCGCTCCCGTTTCCGTGTCCTGCTTGGTGATTTTCACTTGCCCTGTTTGCGGACGCTCCGGCACGGTGATTTCGGGGCAATACACAATCGCTGCTGTTCCCTGTGCGCCGGATAGGGTGCGGGAGTAGATATTGCGGTCAATTACAAATCCCCACGGGGCTTTGGATTCAAAAACGGTGTATTCCCCCAGAGGCAGGGGCTTGGACTGACCTTTTCCGTCTGCGTCTGTGACGATGGTGTCAGTCACATTGCCGTTCGCGTCTTTTACAGTAAACTCAGCGCCCTCAAGGGAATAGTCGCCCATGACGGGGTTGGGATTGGTCTTTTGAAGCGTGATGACGCCCAATTTCCTGACGTTCTCAAAGTTTACGGTGGCGGTCTGCCCGCCTTTGATCTCCACGTCAACCGGGTTTGGAGTCGGCTTCACAAACTCATCGC
>DOZQ01000157.1:0-4015 GCA_003517915.1 Oscillospiraceae bacterium
CGGTTTAAAATGGCTCTGACCGGCTTGTTTCCCGCGCCGTTCAGCGGCGTATAGATCACTTTCAGCGGCGACGTCCGGCAGACCTCGCGGTCGACCGCCTGCTCCTCTACCCTGCGCAGATAGCTTTCGATAAGCTCGTGGTCTATATATTCCACCATACCCTTTTTTTGCGCCGCGTCAAAATCCATCCGTTTGACGCCCGAAAAGATATCGACCTTCTCGGTAAGCTCTATCACCTTTTCGCTGTCTGTGAGGTTAAGCTGGCATCCGTCGCCGCCATAAGCCTTGTAGCCGTTGTATTTTGACGGATTATGGCTTGCGGTTATCATCACGCCGGCGCCGCAGCCAAGTTCCCTGACCGCGAACGACAGCATCGGCGTGGGCATCAGCTCGGAATATATGTAAACCTTTATGCCGTTGCCGGCAAAAACCTCAGCCGCCGCGCGGGCAAAAGCCTCCGACTTGATGCGGCTGTCATAGGCTACCGCGACCGAACGCGCGCCGCCGCTCATGCTTATAAAATCCGCCATTCCCTGTGTGGCGCGGCAAACGGTATAGATATTCATGCGGTTGGTGCCCGCGCCGATAACCCCGCGCAGACCGCCCGTTCCAAATTCCAAATCGCGGTAAAACCGGTCATAAATCTCCGCCTCGTCACCGTAAACGCTTTCAAGCTCCCTTGCGATATCCTCGTCACGGACGGCTTTTTCGCGCCATAACCGGTATTTGTTCATTATGTCCATCGCTTTATTCTCCATTCCGCCGCCATTAAACCGGATAACAGGCATTTGGCGGTTCATTTTTCTTAATATTATAATAACCCCGCCTAAAAAGTATGTCAATCTTTGTTATTGGATATTCCAAAATTATAACCCCGCGGCATTTTTCCCGCAACTATCCGCACGCCGCGCATATACTGTTATGAAAGGCTGTACTTATTTCAGCTCAATCACGTTGGTCACTATTCCGGCGGGGGTCAGATCCGCCGTGCCGTAAGAAGGGCTCCCGCTTGCCGGGCGCGAAAGCGAGCCCGGGTTGAGCAGGTACAGCCCGCCGGAATAAGCGCTCAGCGCCCTGTGCGTGTGGCCGAACAGCACAAGCTCCGCCCCGTGCTTTAAAGCCGCGCCACACAGCGACTCCAAACCGAATTTCACCCCGTAAAGATGACCGTGGGTAAAAAAGATTTTAACCCCCGCAAGCTCTACAAATCCCTCGGCGATGTAGTCCGCACCGAAATCGCAGTTTCCCTTGACCGTATAAAAAACGTGGTCGGGATAAGCGCCGGCAAGCTCCTCAAAGCCCCTCAGCCCATCTCCCAGAAAAAACACGTGCCGCGCGTTAGGCTGTGCCGCAAGCGCTGAAACCGCGCCGCTTTCCTGTGCGTGCGTATCCGATAAAACCAGCAGTCTCATATTCGTTATCTCCATAATTTCAGTCTAAACAGGTGGTGATTCAAAGTGGCAGACAAGAACATAAACCAAAAAAACCTTGAAAACATCCTGCGTTCGGCCTCCGGCAAGCTGGGTACAGATCCCGACAAGCTTAAAGACCGCCTGAACCGCGGGGATTTGGGCGATTTAACCAAGGATTTAAATCCCGAAGCCGCCGACAAGCTGCAAAAAATCCTTTCCGACAAGGAGCAGACCAAAAAGATGCTTTCCTCTCCACAAGCGCAAATGCTCATGAAGCTTTTGTTCGAGGGTAAGAAGTAATGGATGACCTTGCTTCCAAGCTGAGTGAAATTCTCGAAAGCCCCGAGGGTATGGAAAATCTGCGTTCCCTTGCCGGGTCGCTTTTGGGGAATATGGGCGGGGGTGAAAGCCCGGACTCCGGCGGCGGGGAAAACGAACAGGCCGACGGCGGATTTTCCATGCCGTCAGTTTCACCCGGCGACATGCAGATGATGATGACGCTGGGCAAAGCGCTTTCGGGTATGTCTAATCAAAGCGACGACCGAACAAGGCTGCTTCTGGCGCTGCGCCCGCATCTGAGCAGCGAGCGCCAGGAACGTGTGGACACGGCGGTCAAGCTGCTAAAGCTCGCGGGGCTTTTGCCGCTGCTCAGCGAGCAGGGCCTTCTCAATTTTTAGACACGGCAGATCAACTGCAGGATCGGGGGTGATTTCGCATGGCCTCGGAATTTGACCGCAGAGAAATAGAACGCATGCAGGCCGAAGCCGTGCGGAGGGTGCGTGAAATGCAGGCGCGCGCGAATCAGACGCAGAGCGGCGGATATCAGACTACGCCGCATTCTCCTCCAAAGGCAAATCCCCGACCACAGCAGCACAGCCCTCCGTCGAAAAAGCCACCACCCCGAAACCCTCTGGGAGGACTCTTCCCCTCTCTGTTCGGCGGAGGAGGACACCCGGGGCAGGGCGGGCACAGCGGAGAGGGCCCAAAAAAAGGCGGCCTTGACATTTTAAAAATGTTTAATCTTAAGGAGTTCAACATGGACTCCGACCGCACCCTAATCCTCATGATGCTCGTACTATTCAGCGGCGAGACCTCTGACGAGCTGCTAATGCTGGCTCTTCTTTACATAATGCTGTAAGCGCATATATGCCATATACTCTAAAACCTGTATTCACATGAAGGGATTTCGTGAATACAGGTTTTTCCGGGTACAGAATAATTGTTCTCCATATTTAATATATTAAGAAAATTTTATCTTTTTTAATATTTCAACCATATAGCCCCTTCTTCGACTTCAGGCTCAGTACGACTCACAATGATTTTGGGGATTTTGGCCAAACGATTTTCCACCTCTGATAAGCCTTTTTCATATTCTCTCATTGTTTCTTTTATCACTTTTAATTTGTTTTCGATTTCTTGAGTTTCTTTTTTTACCACTTCAAGTGTAATCTTTGCTGCCTTTACCTCATCAATACCCTCATTAACTGTTATGTTTTCACCACTATATTGCTTTATATTAGAATCATGCGAATTCGTGATTTGAGCTTTGTTTTTCTTTACAAACATATACGCATTAGCACCAAAAATCCCCAATATTAATGACCCAAGTGATATAATTACACCCATTAAAGCTAGTAACGTGTCAATATTGTTCACATACAAGCCTCCTAATTTGTTTCAGTTAATCGTTTTATTTTCTAAAAACACACCATTCAGGAAGCACACTGTCAAAATCTCAAATGGGTACACAAACCTTAGTGAACTCATGGATATGTAATAAGACAAAATCAAAGTCGTCTTAATAAACCCAAACATCATCTCGGATCGTTAAATCCCGCGTATTCGTCCAGCGCGGTCGACCAGAGCGGTTCTCCGTTCGGGATTACCGGCCTTATGCGCAGCTTAAAGCAGAATTTCTCTTTTAACAGGCGGTGTTCGGCGGGCAGCATCGGCCCGAAGGCTCCGAAGCCGACGCCGCTTTGCATATAGTCGGCGCATACCCAGGTGCCGCCCGGCATCGGCAGCTCATAGTTGTGCTTTGCCCGCTCATATTCCCTGATAGTATGAGGCAGGGCGGAAAAATCAAAGCCGTCGAAATTTAAAAGCATAAGCCCGGTTTTGTCCTGCCGGTAAACTGCGGCCCATTCGGTCGCGTGCCGGTTGCCGGTCTCCTGAGGTATTATATAGTCGTGGGGTATATCCCGCACATTCAGGGAAAAACGCCCCATATAGCTGCTCAGCCGTTTGTCGATATAGCTTTCGCCCGGACCCAGCCCAAAATATTCCACGGCGGAATATTCCTTTAACATGCCGAAAATCAGCCCGAACCGTGGCAGATACGGCGCGTCCTTAGCCATTCGGACATTGCATTCGAGCGAGATTTCACCAAGCTGATTCACCGTCCAAACAGCGCTGGCAAAAATCAGATTTTTCCTCGACACCGCCGTGAACGCGAATTCGGTCTCGATTACGACCTCTCCGCCCCTGCGGTACATCTCGGCAGAATAAACCCTTACCCGCGCGGTGTCGTATCCGGCCTCGCGCCACTCGGGCAAAACCAGGCGGTCGCTGTCGGTCGGCGCGCGCCATATGTTAAAGCGCAT
>DOZQ01000157.1:4037-10511 GCA_003517915.1 Oscillospiraceae bacterium
AATCCCTCGCTTTTAATTACGATGTGGTTTCCTGCGTCCTCGGCTATCAGCGTCTGCTGCGGCATGTGAGCCGCACGTCTGCGCGGCTGCACGTCCAGTTCGAACTGTGCGAAGGCCATTTCCTCTCCGTCGCTCGTCCAGAGATTGTCGCCCAGCTGCTTAAAGCAGATGCGGATAAAACAGCGACCGTCCCCCGGTATTTCATAATCGAGAAAAATCGTTTCGCTGCGCCCCGGCGGAATGGGCAGCGCGCCCAAGCTTCCGCTTTTTACCACTTTGCCGTAGCGGGTAAGCTCCCAGACGCATTCAAACCGCGAAAGATAAATAAAATCATAGAGATTGGTGATTTTAAACTCGCCCATGACCAGATCAAGCGCTTCTATTTTCACAGGCTGTATCGCCGTTTTAAGCTCCTTGAGCCCGGGGTGCGGCCTGCGCTCGGTACTCATAAGCCCGTCTGCGCACATTGCGCCGTCGTTGGGCCGGTCGCCAAAATCCCCGCCGAAGGCGTATTTTGCCCTTCGGTCGTGGGTATGGCCTTGCAGCAGCAGATGATCTCCCCATTCCCATATGAAAGCGCCAAAAAAGCGCGGATTTTTATATATTGCCTCCCAATATTCCCGAAGCCCTCCGGGGCCGTTGCCCGATGCGCGCGCATAGGCACACAGCATGAGCGGCCTTGGATCCCCGCCTGCGCAATAATCCTCACACCAGCGCGGAGACTCATACATACGGCTGACTATTTCCAGCTCGCGGGGCGTTTCTATATCGGCGGCATGGGATGAAAATCCACCTTCGTAATGTATCAGCCGCGACGGATCTTCATATCTGAGCCAGTTTATAGCCTTTTTCAAGTTGCAGCCGTAGCCCGCCTCGCTGCCGAGCGACCAGATAACCACGCTCGCACGGTTTTTGTCCCTCTCGGCCATACGGCTCACACGGTCAAGAACCGCCTCCTCCCACTCGGGGTCGTCGGCAATGAGATTATAGTCCGGGAGCCAGCCGCCTATGCCGAAAACGCCGCCGCAGTTAAGATCCGCCTCGTCTATGACATACAGGCCGTATTTGTCGCAAAGCCCCAAAAAGCGCGGGTCGGGCGGATAATGAGCCGTGCGCACCGCGTTTATGTTGTTGCGTTTCATAAGCATAAGGTCGCGCACCATGTTTTCTTCGCTTACCACGTATCCGGTTTTAGCGTCGAATTCATGGCGGTTCACGCCCTTTAGCTTAACCGCCCTGCCGTTTATTTTAAACAGCCCCTCGTCGATCCTGACTTCTCTTATCCCCACCCGCTCGGGAATAAACTCACCGGCGTATTCGAGCATGACAGTATAGAGTTCGGGGGTCTCGGCGCTCCACAGCAAGGGTGATTCCACCGTAAAAACCGCCTGGCCATAAATATCCGGCGCTCTTTTTTCCAGCACGACCCCCTCGGGATTATAAAGGGTGATCACAGAATCCTCCGGGTTTATGCCGTCCAGATGCACGGTGATATCCGCCGCCCTGTAATCAGGAGTAAGCGCGGCGGTCACCTTATAGTCCCTGATGTGGCCTCTGGGGCGGTGAAGCAGGTAAACCTCCCTGAAAATCCCCGACAGACGCCATTTATCCTGGCTTTCAAGGTAGCTGCCATCGCACCACTTGAGCACCACGGCGGCTACGCGGTTGACGCCCGGTGAAAGATATTCGCCTATATTAAACTCCCGCATGTTATGGGAGCCCTGTGAATATCCTACAAATTTGCCGTTTATGTAAAGATAAAGGCAGGAGTCGACCCCCTCGAACACAATCGTCCGTGAAAAGCCCTCGTAAGCCTCGTCTATTTTAATGTCTCTCAGATATACCCCCGCGGGCGTATCCTCCGGCACATATGGGGGATCATAGGGAAAAGGATACCGACGGCTCAGATACTGCGGCAGGTCATAGCCGCCAAGCTGCCAGTTGGAGGGGACTTCGGTCTGCCGCATGTCGTGAAGCTCGTATTCCTTGGATAAAATATTTTCCGGTATATCGCCCGCGCGGTCAAAATAGGCGAACGACCACTTGCCCGACAAACTTACAAACCGGTCAGACTTTTCTCTCATCTGATTATACGCTTCCATCGACGAGCCGAACGGGATATAGTAAGCGCGCGGCTTTTCACAGCCCACGTGCGGCGTTTTCAGATTCTGATGATAATTTTGCAGCTCCATCTCCATCATTCTCCCTATAGAAAAAAAGCGCCCGAAAAGGCGCTACTATATAAAGCCATAAGTCACAGCGCCCCTCAAACGTTCAGTAAACTCGCTTTATACCAAATATCAGGCTTTGACTATATAACCAATGACTGTAATACCAAGCGGAAAACGTATGAGGCCATTTTTGTTTATTATCTGACCTCTACAATCAGCTTTATCGCGGTCCGGTCTTCGCCGTCAATAGTCACGTTCGCGAACGCTGGCACACAAATAAGATCGATGCCGGCCGGGGCAAGATATCCCCTGGCGATGGCTACCGATTTAACCGCCTGATTGGCGGCTCCGGCACCGACGGCCTGAACCTCGACCACTCCGTATTCCCTGATAACCCCCGCGATAGCGCCGGCCACAGAGTTCGGAACGGATTTTGAAGAAACCTTTAAAATTTCCATACTGCAGTCACTCCCGTTATGTTCTAAAGATGAAATTTACTGAATTTTTCAAAGTCGAATGAAAAAAATAAGTAAACTGTATCCGTCATTACTATACTACAAAAAATTGCACTATGCAACACATTATTTCACTGCCGCCGCCGAATTCTCGTTATATCAAACAACAAAATGAAAAGCGGCTTTATTTGATACTTACCCGCTCTGCTCCGACGGTTTTGCCGGATGCGGAATCGACGGTAAAAATACAGCCGTCCATTTGAACCGGCGCGTCTTCATAATCAAAACGAACCGGCATTTTTGTTCGCATTTTATGAATAGCAAGCTCCGGCTTTACCCCAAGCACCGAATCTGCCGGCCCGGTCATGCCAATGTCGGTTATATAGCCCGTTCCCCACGGCAAAACCTGTGCGTCGGCGGTTGCCACATGGGTATGTGTCCCAAACAGTACTGATACCCTGCCGTCAAGATAAAAGCCCACGGCGCGCTTTTCGGCGGTCGCCTCGGCGTGGAAATCCACGACTGTATATTTCGCGCCCTCCTCCTTCGCCAAAGCGAGCAGCCTGTCGGCCGTTTCAAACGGGCAGGCGAGATTTTCCATAAAAACCGTGCCCATAATATTCATCACCGCGAGCCTGTACCTGCCCTTGTCCACAATGCAAATCCCCTTTCCCGGCACCTCGGCGGGATAATTCGCGGGTCTTAGCAAAAAGGAATTTGAGTCAAGCTCGTCATAGATTTCTTTTCTGCGCAGCACATGGTTGCCCGTGGTAATCACATCCACTCCGCTTTCCATCAGATGTGCGGCTGAGGCCGGCAGAATACCGTTGCCGTCGGCGGAATTTTCACCGTTGGCTATAACAATGTCAATACCTTTTAATTTTTTAAAATGCGGCAGATGCCGCCTTATAAACCCGCATCCGGCCGATCCGACGACGTCGCCGATTGCCAGCACCTGAATATAATTCACAGAATGATTTTTCCTCACAATCTCCCGGATCAAAAAAATGTATTTATTAAAACGACAATCAGCGCTATTATCGCGCACATCACAAGAAACCCAAGCCCCGCAATAAGCAGCCTTGAAAAACTGAACGGAACGTCCCCGGACGCGAACCTTTGCCCGGCGTTTTCCGGGTTCTGCCCGCTTTCTTTTGCCTGAATGATCCCCGCACCGGTTCGCCCGTCAATAATCTCCGAAATCTCATCGCGGTCGGCGGAGGCGCTGGGCAACTCCTTTTGAACCTCGGGGACACCGTAATAGTCCAGCTTGTGCATGTTGAGATCAGGCATGCCGCGTTCCTTCATGACATCCTCGTACACCAGCTTGTCGAAGTCGTCCTTGCCTTTGCTGTGCGATTCGGAAAAATGCTCCTCATGCCGGAATATTTCCGGGTTTTCGCCTCCCGGCTCAGCTCCCCGCGCAGAATATCCCGCCTTGGGCTTCGCTTTCTTAGTGCTCGATTTTTTACGCGCGTATTTTTCGGATTTTCGCTGCTTGAGCTCCTCCGAGGGCCGATAAATATTTTTCTTCCCGTCTGATGTTTTCATGCATCCACCATCCCTCACTAAAGCCGCAGACCGATATCCGGACTGTTATCGCTTATATACTATATATCAGTATATACTATTTCATCGCCAATTGAAAGCCCCCAAAAATACAATTTTTGGGGGGACAAAACTTATAGGTTTAGTGTTGTAGGGACGCGATATGTCGTGTCCCTGCAGGGCGAAGAGTAATTTTTCCGACAGGGTGGCCGCCCATACCAAGCCGGGCTTATTCGGCGTTCACGTCATAATCCTCGATTTCACAGCCGATATAATACCATTTAAGTATGTCCTCATAGCTACTGCCCTGCTCCGCCATGGTCTTAGCGCCGAACTGGCTCATGCCGACGTCATGCCCGTATCCCCGCACGGTAAAGGTAAAAGCATCCTCCACATAGGCCAGGTCAAAATTGGCCGAGCGCAGCGAATAGGCCGAACGCATCTGCTGACCGGTCACTGTCTGCCCACCCAGAGTATAACTTACCACCATTCCCGATTCGCTGCGCTCCGGATCGCTGAGAAACGCGGCGGGATCCTCCCCCTCCAGTGTTATATCCAGCGCCGCCGCTTTTTCTTTGAATTCGTCCAGTGTGTAGCTCACTGTGGTCAAATAGCCGGGCGCCAAAAGATCCCCCACGCTTTCAACCGGCTGAAGATAAGGCACCTCCGTGCCCCAAACGGCGGCGGCTGATTCGGTTTTCCCCGAAGAAATTGCGTAATAGGCCGCGTTGATTATGCCCCCTTCATAGACCAGCGCCTTGTTCTTTACGCTCTCTATAAGCGCGGTGATACGTGCGGCGTGTTCTTCATATTTTTCTCCCCATTTTTCTTTTGCCTGCTCCTTTGTGATATAGCCCTGATGGGTAGACGGATTGTCGCTGAGATCCGCGCCCTTCAGCTCCTCCGACGGATTTCCCCTCTGCCGCTTTTTCTGATAGCACGCGGAGGTATAAGCGGCGACCGCCTGCGCCTTTATTGCCTCATCGGGATAATCCGGAGGGATCTCGCAGGCGATTACTCCAAAAAGGTATTCCTGCGCCGAAAGCTCTGCGGTTTTATCCTCTTCGGTCAAATAAACAATGAAATCCGTCTCAGCCATGCTTTCGCCACTCTGAATGTCCGAAACATCCGCCGGCGCGGACGAGGGGAGCGACTCTAAAGCGTCCTGCGGTCTTTCTCCCACTGCGGTGATAGGAATAACCAGCAGGCATACTATCATAAATATTATAAGTACGAGATAAAAATTTTTCATAGCCGCCGTCTCCGTTTCCGTTATCTTGACTTTACCGCGCAATTAGTATAAAATGAAATGAATTATTGTCTTAAAATACCGCTCAAGGAGGTGCCGAATATTATGCAAAACAATACCGAAAGTAACTCCTTGTCCATTTTATGTGATATCTATCAGAAAAATAACACCATCGACCAGAGATATTTTGAAAAATTCAGGGTCAAAAGAGGCCTTCGCAATGCCGACGGCTCTGGGGTTATGGCCGGGCTTACCAACATCTGCAATGTACACGGCTATGTCATCAGCGAGGGTGAGCGTGAGCCGGACGAGGGCTGCCTCATTTACCGCGGCATAGACGTAACCGATATTGTCGCGGCCTGTGTGAAAGACCGGCGCTTCGGATTTGAAGAGGTCGCCTATCTTTTGCTGTTCGGCAAGCTGCCGGACAAAAGTGAGCTTTCACGCTTCAACCGCGTGCTTGCCGACCGCCGTAGCCTGCCCGGTACTTTTTCGGACGACAACATCATCAAAATCCCCTCTCCCAATATTATGAACTCATTGGCCCGTTCGGTTCTGGCGCTTTACTCCTATGACGAAAACCCGGACGACACCTCGCTGCCAAATCTGCTCAGGCAGTCAATGGAGCTGATAGCGCGGCTGCCGACCATAATGGTTCACGCCTATCAGGTGCAGCGCCGGCATTACAACAACGAAAGCATGGTCTTTCATCCGCTCAACCCCGAGCATTCTGCCGCCGAGGCCATACTTTCCTGCCTCAGGGATGACCGGCAGTTCACCGGCGAAGAGGCAAGGCTGCTGGATTTATGCCTGATTTTACATGCCGAGCACGGCGGCGGCAACAACTCGTCCTTCACGGTGCATGTGGTGTCCTCCTCCGGCACCGACACCTACAGCGCCATTGCCGCCGCGCTGGGCAGCCTGAAANNGCCAACATAAAGGTCTGCGAGATGCTCGAGCACATAAAGGCCGGCGTAAAAAACTGGGACAGCGAAACCGAGCTTGCCGCGTTCCTGCGCAGGCTGATAAAAAAAGAAGAGGGCGACCGTTC
>DOZQ01000148.1 GCA_003517915.1 Oscillospiraceae bacterium
TTATGTCAATGAAAAATTCCAATGACACCATCGGGAATCGAACCCGCGACCTTCTGACTTGTAGCGCAGTGCCTCAACCAACTGCGCCACCACGGTCCCCCACTAGGTCTAGTACGAGAATTAATTAATTATATATATATATACACGCACACATTATGATATACAATATGATACTTCAGTTTTCTAATTCTAAATGGTTACTAATTTACAAAGACAAATTTTATTTTTAACAGTATGTTATAAGAATGCATACCTGAGAAGAGCTGTAACTGACAGATTACACCACTCCTGGTTCCATTGTCAGTTGACTGGTCGTAGGATCATAGTATCCAGCAAGATAGTATATGTCATTGTTGTCATACACGGTGGAATAGCGCTGTGGCTCAGAACCAAGTCGCCCTGTGTAGCCCTCTAATGGCAGAACTTCACATTTGTGTGAGATTGTTTGTACGTCATTTTCATCAACGTGAGGTGATTCAAAAAGTGCTCCCTAGATACAAGAAAATTAAACAGCTTAGAACATATCCTTTAAATCCCCTTAGCTTCTATTACTTTATGTTTCAAGTAAAAGTTTCACATTAAATAAATTTTGTTTTCCAAGTACTGTACCACTTTCCACCTCCTGAAACATCTCGAAACGGTCAAGTAAAATGTAATTACATATTTTTACCATCCCAACATGTTTCACCCATACTTTAGACATCTTCAGAAGTGTCCCTGACATAGCATTAATACAATCCTTCCAATTAAAAAAATAATCAATTAAAGAGAAACTTCATTATTATGAATGAATTTATGGAATTAATATCAATAACACAATTCCAATAATCAATTACATATTTTCAAGAAAAATTTAACTCTGAGGTAGTCTTTCATTACTTGCAGCACTACAAGAAAATACAGTATGAAAAAAGATATCGGAAAAGAACTGAAAATAGGAACATTTCAATGATTGATGGAAGTATATTGAAAACAGTTTCTGTGGTGTAACCAAGAGGATACCAAGACAGAGGATGACCCCCAAAAATATGGAATGAGAACACCAGGACATATGAAGTCTTCAAATATGTGGAATGAGTGTAAGCGGCTTCAACTGCATAGACTGACATGACTCTTGTATGATGATGGATGACTTTAGAAGAGCAAAACAAGGATGACAAGCAGAGAAATGAAATGCAAGTCTTTGAAGTTTGACACCACTGCCTCTGCATGAGGACTGGCCATTTATCTGTGTAATATATACGTACAAGATCTGTACTTACATCTATGTTAGATATACTGTATGACTGACAAATTTTACCACATTTCTGGATGGCTATACACACAAAGAACACAGAAACTGACTCACTGGGTACTGCAGATGTGCAGGACAACCATTGGTCTCTTCTGGATGATAAAACCATTTGACACGAACCACCATGTTAGTACCCCATGATTCCCACATGGATTCAATGCGGCCAATATATGGTCGGTCAGGACGCCCCGTTGACAAGAAAACAGCACAGTCACCTACCTATTCATGCATAAATAAAGTACCATCTTTAAATTTAAATTCTCAGCGAAAAAAAAATGATCCAACTGATACAGGTAAATATACGGATGTTAGCAGTTTCATTTGTGCTCTTAGGTAAAAGGAAGGCTCTTAANNATTTTCACAAAACTCACAACTGCTCAACAACACTATGCTGAGGTCTTTCATACTGAATTTCATCCTATCAGTACAGAAATCTGGACATTCTGGGTAAAAATTTACTACCTTAAGTAAAGTACAACTGTCACTGTGCCTGTTTTCATGAAGCTCAAACCTGCTTGACAGCTTCTTGTTTAAAAAAAACCCTTACAATGAATTTCACGAAAACGTAACAGTTTCATAGTCGATATTATGCCACAGACAGAAAGAGACAAACAGAAAGATACACAGTTACATTGTCTCCACATGACATTCTATGTTGTACTTCATAAATAACACCTAAAAATGAGTGCACAATAAGATCTCATTTTAATATCATAATACTTGCAGAAAAAATGACACAGTCAACACCAGAAGCCCAGCATGTTCTTATAAAATAAGACAATACCCACCCTGATAGTTTCCTTGCCACGCTGAATAGCTTTGTAGAATTCCTTTTTACCCCGACCCTTTGCCCCTGGACGTTTAAATCCCCGTCCTGACCAGCCCCAAAGTTGTCGAGCTGGCAAAAATGCTGCCATTTTACTTCGGCTCTCTACTGAAGGCTGCCTGTCTCGTCCTTTCTTTGGTTTAACAGATTCTTTTTCTTTCTGTGTGACAAGAAATGTAACAACCATAAACTGAGTATAAGAAGACACATGCACAACACTCTTTATGTAGCATAAATTCCTTCCTTTCTTTGGTCAACACTCAGTTTTCTTTGCCATGTATTCTTCAAACAACCCTAATTTATAAAAAGACCACGTTTCTTAACAATGAAATCCAAATATTCTTAAAACTTACTTTCAACAGTCTACAAGTCCTAACCATTTACTTAAGTGTGAAGACAATAACTTCAGAACTTACTTTAATTCAGTCAACACATGAATTATATACAAACTCATTTTAACACTGACAAAACAGTTTTACAGATTGATATCTGGGATGACTGTGACCCACAAATAATTCAATGGAAAACAAGCCATTCAGGTACACTCAAAAAAACTTAGGGACGTAAGTTCAATGCTTTCCATAGCCTAGCATATTTCAGTAGCATTTTATACCCCATTACATGCTACTTAATGTCAACTCTGCTAACATTACACTATTTGCTAAACTAAAAAGCATACACTCTAATTACTCACACTACTTGCTAAATTACAAAACACAAACTTCTAGAACTACTGTTTCAATTAATAACGATAGAACTATGTTCAGGAAAAATTTAAAACGTGTAAATTTTGTTTGCTCTTCTACATATATTTAAAATCCGTAACAACAAAACAGGCAATGCACATATAATGTAACACTGAGAGGTGTTTTTGTAACCACTGTTGCGGTGAAAAAGCCATACATAGTGTGCGGGTGTGTGTGGCCTTAGTTACCTAGCATACAATATGCATGCACTATATTCTCATGTGGCCTATCTTGTGCTACAGTATTTTTCAACATTATTCCATAAACAGCATCATTTTCAAAAAAAAGTTATTGAACATAAATGTGTGTTTTTATTTTCTCTAGAACTTTCATCTGGAAAATTTCTCCTTCTAAGAAGAAATGAGCCAGATACAATCATAATATTATTGGTCTCACATACAAGTATCAGTTACTGTCAGATTCTCATGAAACATGAATTTTCTAGACAAATTTTTGATAAATATTCTAAATATAAAATTTCATGAACAACCATCCAGTGGGACGAGAGTTGTTTCATGTGCAAACAGACGGACAGACATGACAAAGGTAATAGTTGCTTTTCACAATTTTGTGAACAGGCCTTAAAAAACTCAATAATGGACGTAAGTCATTTATGAGATTTGTCCATGTGATCAGGTTTGAATGCATGGATATAGTTTCAGTTAAGTGCCCACTGAGTAAGAGGCCTGAGTGGGCTCAACAGCCTGTCTGGATGCTTCGAAGAAGTGATAAATCTCATCCCTGCTATGAATCAAACCAAAATTTCTCAGACTTCCAGCACACAATGTGATCACCATACCCAACATAATAGTACACAAATTTTTAGCTGCATATAACAACTCACTTTTGCTTTCTTGGCGTCTATCACAGAAGTGACCGGGACCTCTGCAGGTTTTGGCAGCTCTGGTGTCACATTAGTTGCTTCTCCTTGCTCAGCTTCACTCTCAGAATCATCACCATCAGCAGACACCACTAATGACTGAGGTGTCTTTGTCATCTTTGTCTTTGTCTTTGTCTTTGTCTTTGTCTTGGCTTTTTTGGGTTTCCGAAAAACCCAGTGGGTTATTTTCGCTTTCGTTCGCTTTAATTGGGTTTTTGGGTCTGCCGCCTTTTTTTCCGTTTGTAGCATTGGCGGCAACTCGCACGGCGTAATTTACATTGTCTCTGTCTATGTCCAGCTTCATACCATCCCATAAAAGCTCTTCGCGCCCAGTTAACCTTACTTCCTCGCCCGTCGCCTTGTAGCGTAAGGCGGCTCGTATAAAGCGCCCGAACTCGGTATCATTTAATTTCTGATACTTTTCCAGACAGTCCACAAAGACTTTGAGATACACGCTTCCCACCTATTCACCGCCCTTCCCCCAAGAGCGCCTAAGCGCCCTCGGTGAGCAAATCTATAAAGTCGATGGTTGCAAGCATGTCGATGCTGTACGGGAATACGGTGTATTTGTCGATATCTCTGTATTGCTCATAGCACTCATGCAACTTTTCGCCGTCCCAAAATACATGGGTATAATCGCTGTCTATCGCCGTCAATAAGCTGCTGCCGTTGTAGCGGCGGAATTTCTTACCGTGCAGCGCGATTAGGAGCTGCGCCTTTTCTTCCGGCGTTCGGCACTCGATCATATACTTGCCCTTCATAAACCCCTCCCAGCTCCATTTGGGCGGTTCGGGTTCGGGCTTGTAGTTTTCGAGGACGGTGTAGTTCCCACACGCCCAAACAGGGGAGCCGTGCTCAAAGTCGCCACGCTCGTAAGTGCGCTGGCCCAACGCGCCCGGTTTAAGGCACATGAAAATCGCGCCAGCCGTTCGCAGACTTGTGTCATCGCCCTCGAACCGCACGTACTCGCCAACATTCGCCCGCCGCTTAACCTTGCGAGCGCTTCCGAGCATCCGCGCAAACGCCAGCTTCAAGCCGATATCGCGGTCGAATGTATCCTTTAGGCTGCACGTCGCCACGCCTTGCCGTAGGACTTTGCCGTTGCTTTTTTCGTAGCACGTTGTTTTCGAGCCGTCGAAGGTGAAATATACCTGTGGTTTCATATCATCCTTTCTGCGCGGTATTACCGCCGCGCACGGTTATAAGTGTAGTTAGAATCTTTTGGGGTAAAGATGAAAGTTTCGGGGTTTGCGGTTGCTTAGAACGGCAATCCGTCATCGTCAACATCGGTGAACGCTCCGAAGCTCGCCGGGGCACTCCGCTCTTGCCCGCCGCCCAAGAATTGCACGTCCTCCGCTATGACCTCGGCGGCTTGGCGTTTGTTGCCGTCCTTATCCTCATAGTTGCGGATTTGAAGCGCACCGCTTACGGCGGCTTGACGGCCCTTTCCCAGATACTTCGAACACAGCTCCCCGAGCTGCCGCCATGCGACGATGTTGATGAAGTCCGTTTGCTTCTCGCCATCCTTGTCTTTGAAGCGCCGATCTACCGCAAGCCTAAACGTGCATACCGCCGTGCCGCTTTGCGTGTTGCGTAATTCAGGGTCAGCCGTAAGCCGTCCGATAAGAATGATTTTATTCAAATACGTAATTCCTCCCGAAAATCTTCATGAATTCTTCTCGCGTGTGGGTTTCCTCGAATTTCTTTTGTGCCGCCCGTTTGAGCGCGTCGCTTCGCGCCCGGTTGAAGTGAACGCCGTCCGGGGGTTCGTTGTGCAGGTCATGGGTGAGATAAACTTTCAAGCCGTATTTCTCGCTGTGCTTGCGATTGGGGCCGGGGAAAATATGATGCATTTCGAGGTTGTCCGTCCTGTCGCTGAAATAACAAACCTTTTCATCCTGCATTATGCTTTTCATGCTGGCTCCAATCCAAAGGTATGGTTTCCGTCTCTATACCCAATTCCTTGCACTCACTTACGATGCCGTCGATCAGCCGCGCCATCTCTTTTGTGTCGTAGGTGGAGCTGCCGAAATAACATTGGAGCTGTATGCCTGTCGCACCGTTTACCGTGACTTCTCCCAGGTTCCGAACCGTGCGCCACTCGCGGACAAAGCTATCGACGGCTACAGGCTTTACAATGATGTGCGTAAACTTCCCGTAGCGGTCGAGCATTTGGATATAGATTTCGTCCTTGTTGCTTTTAACGGCTTGGGCGATTTGTTCGAGCAATGCCCACATATAGGCATTCGCCGTTAGGCTCCGCTTTTTACGCTTGGCGGCGACGGAGATAGAAATGATCTTCTCCGCGCCGCCCTCGGCTATTTTGCGGGCGTTGCCGATTGACTTGTAGGCCAGATTAAAGCTTATCTTTGTGTTGCCCTGATAATCCGTATCCAACCCGGCAAAGCGCCCCTCCAGCTCCATTACGCGGCCCCTTTGCGCGGCATAGCTTTAATTGCTGTTAAAATGCCGTCATAATCCTCGGGTGGCATTTTGTCTACGGGATAGCCGCGATTGTCGGCGATAATCTTGTCAACGTCGGAGCGTCCGCGCCCTCCGGCTTCCCCAGCGGCGTATAGTTCCTTGATCTGCGCTTCGGTTATAACGACGTTTTGCGGTCTACCCGGAGGCTTGCCCGCCCCTTCGGGGGTGCCGCTATACTTTGTTCTGTCCTTATCCCAGTAGACATCCGCCCCAAACCCCAAAGCCTTGCAGGAAACGGATATAGCGTCCGTGAGCGCCATCTTAAAACACTCGTCGCTCATATACGGCCCGTTCTTCTCATTGGCAACGAATGAGCTGCCGCCCGTACCGGGAATCGCCTCGCTCCATTCGCCGCCGTGTTTGATATAGAGATTGATTTGGACGAACGCGGCAACCTCGCCATTTGCNNGTCCGCTCCGCGACAATCTCATATTTCCAGCCGATGCCGCAGGGCCCAAATTGCTCTGTAAGCGCCTTTATGCGCCACATGGGATTTACGTCGGTCATACCCTTCAAGCGCCCGCCCGTTATTTGCTTCCGGGCCTCCTGCGGGACATTGCGAACCGCGTCATAAATAGCCAGATTGCCCATCAGCCCGCCTCCTTCGCCGCCTTGATCGTAAACCCGCCCGGCTTCTCGACGGCGGTAACGCCGGGGACACACTCGCCGGTTTCAGAATCCGCGACGGTCACACCCTTGCCCGAATAGTACAACCGCGCCTTTTTGAACTCGTCCCACTTTGGCGATTCCACCGTTTTTACGTACTCGGGCGCGCTCGCCTTAAGGTAGGCGAGCAGCAAAGCATCATCGCGCTCATACGCGATTGTAGGCTTTTTCTGTATCAGGCTGCCCGAGGGGAGATCGTAGGCGTACTGTGTTTTCGTCTCGCGGGGCTTGACGGTTCTGAAATAGCTTTGCAGCATGTAGGTCAAGTGCGCGGCTTTGCCGTCGCGCTCCTCGATCAAGCGGCGCTTGTTTTCCTGATATCGCGCGATTTCTTTATCGCATACATCAATCTGGCGGGTGAACTGCTCTTCGTCCTTGCGGAGTGCATTTATCGCCCATTCTGCTCTTTGATCGTTACCGATGATGAAAATTTGCTTCTCGCCGAAAGCCTCCGCAAACTCCTCATAAAACGGCGGTAACGGCTCGATTTCAAACGCTTGTTCGCGCATATATCCTCCTATGCGATTCTGAATATCATTTTTGTAAGCGCGACTAAGTTTGTCGGCGTGTTATTTGATTCTTCCGCTTGCGCCGGTTCGTTGGCCGGCCACAGCTCATCATCCACGTCTCGAAACCACGGTATATAATCCTCGCGCATCCAAGGCGCGTTCGGGTCGTTCATAAGCCTCCTTCCCGCCCCGGCGTTTCTGGTTCCGGGGCGGATTTTATAGACATCCACACGATAAATATTGTTCTTATCATCCCGCCAAGCGGCACGGGGCGGCGACATCCTCACAACATACTGCATTTTGTTTTGTTATTTTCCAAGCCTACCGCTTTAGGCGTTGGTTGCTATGCCGGGCGTTTTCCTTTACCGCCTTCGCCAGCAGCCGCATAACGAAGAGNNCGCGGCGTTTTCCCTTATCGCCTTTGCCGGCATCCACATCGCGAATCTCGCGGGCGTGTAAAGCCTCGCCGCCGCCCTGGCGAGCAGTTGGCTTTCGACCGCCGGACACGCGGCGCGTAACGCGCTTTCTGTGATCGGGCCGCATAGGGCCTCTACGGATTTTTTGATCATGATGATTCCTTTCTTGGCGTGCGCCCGAGCCCCTTGTATTCGTTGTATCGGCGGCGGTATTGATAGCTGTCGCCGAATATCGCATTGACCGCGCCGTATAAGCGGGGTTCGTACTGCCGAATGACATCCAGTTCGTTTTCGAACTTGCTGCCGAACGGGCAGCCCGCGCAACCTGTGCGCGTCAAGCCATAGACTTCGTAAGCATCCGAGTAGCCGATGCGATGACGTCGCTTGTATAGCGCCTTTTCTTCGTCCGTCCAAAAGAACAGGGGGCGGTAGATGTTGGCGGTACGCCGCCGAACGTCTTCATAGCCGCAATCGTGGATCGCCGTAGCTCTTGCGCCGCTCTCCGCGCGCCGCTCCCCGGTTATTTTTAGGTCGGGACAAAAAACCTTATCCCCGGCCTTGCCCGTGGCTTTTTTCGCGCCGTCGCAGCATTTCGCGGATATCGCAAAACGCGGAGGGTTCTCGATCATAAACTCTTTAAGCAGTTTGTTTGCCGAGATATTAAACGAGCTCCCCTCGCCCCATTCGTTGCACCACCAGCGCAGCGCCTTTTTGCAATTGGGATATCGCGCCATCAACACGTCGAACGGCGCGTTCTCCCACCTAAACCCGTGCGCTTGTAAGCGCTCGATGTTTTCGCTCACGCGCTTGGACAAAAACGGCTGCCCGTATTTTTTGCACCCCGCAGGAACCGGCGTCTCGGCTCTGAGTCTGTGGATTTTGATGCCGTACCACGCCTCAAGCTCATCCAAGTGGTTGTGCGTCGCCTGGTACTCAATGCCCGTATCAAAAAACATGTAGAATACGGGCCTGTCGCCTCGCGCGCTCTCGCACAGATGGATTAAAAGATCGCTGTCGCTGCCGCCGCTGACTGAGCATAGCGGATGATTATATTGGTGCAGTAGGGCCTTGAGGCGATAGGCCGTGAGTAAAGGCTCCATGGTCTTCACATCGCCTCCCTTCCTTTATAATTCTTTTCATCCCCGCCGCCCGCACTACGCAAAGCGGCGGGGAGGGTTGCTGTCTGTCCAGCGTCAAGCGTCTATTCCGCTTTGTCGCTAACCGACTGTATCGCCGTCGTGTTCGCATCTACGCGCCACTATGCCGCGTGGAGCCGTCAGATTCTTTGCTGACTGTCGGCGGAACTGCTCATGTCTGGCTGCTTGCCGTCTTACCGCATCGACACTCTACCCTGTGCCAGCTTCGGGGGCTTCGTTCAGGACTTCCTAGCCCATTCCCAATTCAGACGCTATCTCATTTTCGCGCCAGTAGTCCGGGAAGTGTGGTATATAATCGCTTTCGCGGTTACATCTGTTGTCCTTCTCCCTCCGCCCTCCTGCGCTCTCTCTACGACCGCGTATGTCCGCCCACGGAGCGCGGAATGCGCATCTCGCGGGGCTGTATTGCGTCGGGGTTCTCGATATTCAACTGCCAAAGTACGCTGTTGCCAGCCGCCGGAATCGAAC
>DOZQ01000028.1:0-1952 GCA_003517915.1 Oscillospiraceae bacterium
GACAACAACATCAACTATTTCTTCGGCGGCGCTATGGAAGTTCTGGATCCCTATATTGCCGAAGGCAAAATCGTCATTCCGTCCGGCCAGACCGAAAAGCTTCAGGTCGCGACTCAGGGCTGGAGCACGGAAGAAGCCCAGCGGCGCATGGAAGACCTTATCTCCTCGCAGGGTTATGGCCCCACAGGCAAAAAGCTGGACGCGGTTATGTCCAACAACGACTCTATAGCTCAGGGTGTTGCCAACGCGCTGCAAGGCGTGGGCGGCTATACCGCCGGCGAAGGCTTCCCGCTCATCTCCGGGCAGGATTGCGATATCACCAGTGTGAAAAACATGATCGCCGGTACACAGGCTATGTCAGTATTTAAGGATACCCGTGTTTTGGCGGAGCAGGTTTTGGGAATGATCCAGGCGGTTCTGAAAGGTGAAGAACCCGAGATCAACGATACCGAAAGCTATGACAACGGCACGGGCATCATCCCCTCATATAACTGCGAACTTATCGATTGCGACATCAACAACTATGAATCGGTTCTTCTTGATTCCGGTTATTATACTGAGGCGGATCTGGCGTCCTAATTTAGGTGCTTGGGATTTACTTAAAAGGGACTAGAAATTATAAAGGGCAGATGGGTTTTTCTGTCTGCCCTTTGTACTGGGCATTTTTGAAAATTCAAAATCTTAATGGGGGATGTGAGGATGGAAAACAACGCATTGCTTGAGATGAAAGGAATCACCAAGCTTTTCCCCGGGGTGCGCGCGCTGGATAATGTAAACCTTAAGGTGAGGCAGGGAGAGATTCACGCGCTGGTCGGAGAGAACGGCGCGGGGAAATCCACGCTGATGAATGTTCTCAGCGGGATTTATCCTTACGGCAGCTACAGCGGCCAGATATTGTTCGGCGGCAAAGAATGCAAATTCACGGGAATTCGCGACAGCGAAAAAAAGGGTATTGTCATAATCCATCAGGAATTGGCACTGGTACCTTATATGACAATAGGCGAAAACATGTTTTTGGGCAACGAGCGTGGACACGCTTTGCGCCTTGACTGGGATGAAACCTTCAATAAGGCGGACGAACTGCTTAAGGTAGTGGGACTTAAAGAATCCTCCCGGACGCTGATTAAAGATATCAGCGTGGGCAAGCAGCAGCTGGTGGAAATCGCAAAAGCCTTGGCAAAGGATGTAAAGCTGCTTATTCTGGACGAACCTACGGCGTCGCTTAATGAAGAAGAGGTCGGCAAGGTGCTGGATCTTCTGCTTCAGTTTAAAAATGAAGGCCTGACCTCTATTCTTATTTCTCACAAGCTTAATGAAGTAGAGCAGGTAGCCGACACTATAACAGTGCTCCGCGACGGCGCGACCATTGAGACGCTGGAGAAAAGCGAGATCAGCGAGCCGCGCATTATCAAGGGCATGGTCGGACGTGAGATAAACGACCGGTTTCCGGCGCGCAAAAGCCATGTCGGGGACGTTAGCATGGAGATAAAGAACTGGACGGTGTATCATCCTTTGTATGATGGCCGAAAGGTGTGCGACAATGTTTCCATTAATGTCAGAAAAGGCGAGGTAGTGGGAGTCAGCGGGCTTATGGGCAGCGGACGAACCGAGCTTGCCATGAGCGTTTTCGGCAGAAGCTACGGCTCGAATATTTCGGGCAGCGCTTTTATAGAGGGAAAAAAGGTGGATCTGTCAAACGTAAAAAGCGCCATAAAGCAGGGGCTTGCCTATGTCAGCGAGGACCGCAAAAGTGAGGGGCTTATTCTTTCCCAAACCATACGCACAAATACGACGCTTGCCAACCTTGAAAAGATCAGCCGCTTAGGGTCGATTAACAAGGATGAGGAAGTCAATGTGGCCAAGGAATATAAAGATAAGCTCAAAGTGAAATGCGCAGGCATTGAACAGGACGTAGGAGATCTTTCGGGCGGCAACCAGCAAAAGGTGCTGCT
>DOZQ01000028.1:2041-6205 GCA_003517915.1 Oscillospiraceae bacterium
TAATGATTTCAAGTGAAATGCCGGAGCTGCTAGGTATGTGTGACCGCATCTATGTGATGAACGAAGGACGCATAGTGGGTGAGCTTTCCAAGGAGGAAGCCAGCCAGGAGGTCATTATGGAAAAAATTCAGCAGTCGGGCAAAGGAGCGTGAGAGTTGTGAGTAAAGTTACGGAAGCGTTAAAAAAGAACACTATGACTATTGCCCTTGCGGTAGTGATGATATTCTTTCAGCTTATGATATCCGGCCAGGGAAAAGGCTCGCTGTTTGACCCCACAAATATAAGTAACTTGATCAGCCAGAACGGCTATGTGGTAATTTTGGCAACCGGAATGCTTTTATGTATCCTGACCGGCGGAAACATTGACCTTGCGATAGGCAGTACGGTCGCGCTGGTAAGCGCGTTGGCCGGTGTGATGATCGTTAATATGAAACTGAACATTTATGTCGCCATTCTGGTTTGCCTTGTCTTCGGTGCGCTTTTGGGCGCGTGGCAGGCGTTCTGGATAGCGTACATGAAAATTCCGTCATTTATCGTCACCTTGGCGGGCATGCTTACCTTTAGGGGATTGGCCTGGATTATACTCGACGGCAAGACCATTTCGCCGTTCCCCAAGAATTTCTCAAACATATTCAACAGTTTTCTGCCGGGAGCCGGCTCATCGGCGGCTACGCTGTCAATGATAGTGGCGGGTGTAATCTGTCTTTTATTTGTTGGGATGCAGATCTTCTTCCGAATACAAAAGACCAAAAAAGGATATGAGGTAGAGCCTATTGGTATGATGATTGCTAAAATAGTTATCATATGCGCGGTGGTTATCGCGGCGTTCTGGCTGCTCGGACAGGACAGGGGTATTCCGCTTGTTCTTATCCTTTTGGCGGCGGTCATTATGATCTACAGTTATTATACCCAAAACACAGTGTCTGGACGTTATCTGTACGCGATGGGAGGCAACGAAAAGGCGGCAAGGCTGTCGGGCGTTAACACGAAAAAGATGATGTTTTTCGCTTACACCAACATGGGCTTCCTTTCCGCAGTGGCTGCCATGGTTTGTGTCGCGCGCTTTAATTCGGCCGCGCCGAGCGCTGGTAACAACTACGAGCTTGACGCCATAGGCGCTTGCTATATCGGCGGCGCTTCGGCCTACGGCGGCGTTGGAACGGTCTGGGGAGCGGTCATAGGCGCGATTTTTGTCGGCGTTGTCAACAACGGTATGTCGATACTCGGTATAGATCAGAACTGGCAGCGCACAGTAAAGGGACTCGTGCTGTTAGCGGCGGTCATATTTGACGTGCTTTCAAGAAAACGCAAGCAAAAGGCATAGGTGAAAGCTTATGAAATATCTTATAGGCATTGATCTGGGAACCTCCGGCACCAAAACTGTTCTTTTTGATATTTACGGGAAAAGCATAGCCTCCGCCACGGAGGAATACCCGATGTATCAGCCGAAAAACGGCTGGGCGGAGCAGGAACCGGAGGATTGGTGGAAGGCCTGCATCGGCACTCTGCGCGGCGTTATAACCCAGTCTGGCATAAATCCCGCCGATATAGCGGGCGTCGGCCTTTCCGGTCAGATGCACGGACTTGTGATGCTGGACGAGGCGGGCGAGGTGCTGCGCCGCAGCATTATCTGGTGCGACGGGCGCACGGCGGAGGAATGCGCGGAAATCACCGCCGCCGTGGGAGAAAAACGCCTGATAGAAATCACGGCGAATCCCGCACTTACCGGCTTCACCGCCGGTAAGATCATGTGGGTGAGAAAAAACGAGCCTGATGTTTATAAAAAATGCAGGCATATTCTGCTGCCCAAGGATTATCTGCGGTATAAGCTTTGCGGCGTGTTTGCCAGCGAGGTCAGCGACGCGTCGGGCATGAATCTTTTGGATGTGCCCAAACGCAAATGGAGCGGCGAGGTGCTCAAAGCGCTGGATATAGAACCTGAGTTTTTGCCGGAAATGTATGAATCCTGCGACGTGACAGGAGAAATCAGCGAACAGGCGGCTGCACTTACCGGTCTTGCCGCTGGAATCCCGGTTGCCGGCGGAGCCGGTGACAACGCCGCCGCCGCCGTCGGTACCGGGGTGGTGGAAAACGGTAAGGCGTTTACCACAATCGGAACGTCAGGTGTTATTTTTGCCCATTCAGATAATGTTGCTATAGATGGGAGCGGAAGAGTACATACCTTTTGCAGCGCTGTGCCGGGCGCGTGGACGGTGATGAGTTGTACATTGTCGGCGGGGGGCAGCCTTCAGTGGTTCAGGAATAGTTTCTGCCAAGCGGAAATGCAGGCCGCGGCGGAAATGGATGAGGATCCTTATGCTCTTCTGGACAAGCAGGCCGAAAGAGCGCCTATAGGAGCAAACCGTCTCATCTTCCTGCCGTATCTTATGGGAGAACGCAGCCCAATTCTCAATTCTGACGCAAGAGGAGTATTTTTCGGCCTTTCCGGTATCCACAAAAGGCGGGATATGCTGCGCGCCGTGATGGAAGGGGTCGTATATTCCCTCAGAGACTGTTTGGAGTAGCTTAGAGGCATGGGGATATCGTTTGGCGAGATGCTGGCTACCGGCGGGGGAGGAACCAGCCCGCTGTGGCGGCAGATGATGGCGGACGTTTATGACTGCCCTGTGGCGACAATAAACAATAAAGAAGGACCGGCGCTTGGAGCCGCAATTTTGGCGGGGGTTGCCTCGGGCGTGTACGACAATCTGAGAAGCGCCTGCAGGGAGATTGTCGCGGCAAATCCTCCGCAGCGGCCCATAGCGGAGAACACGGCTCGGTACGAGCCCTATTACAAGCTGTATAAGCAGCTGTATGATTCATTAAAGCCGCGCTTTTTCACCCTTTCCACGCTTTCCTGACAAGCGGGTGAACCGGCGCAAAGGGAGGAATTTTACACTATGACCGAAATTTTTGAAGGAATAGGCAATATACTTTATGAAGGACCGGGAAGCAAAAATCCGCTGGCCTTCAAGTATTACGACAAAGACCGGGTTGTCGCGGGCAAGCCGATGAAGGAACATTTGCGCTTCGCCATGGCTTGGTGGCATAATCTTTGCGCCGGAGGCACCGACATGTTCGGCGGCAACACGGCGGACAAGAGCTTTGGCGCCGCGCCCGGAACTATGGAGCATGCCCGCGCCAAGGTGGATGCCGGATTTGAGTTCATGCGTAAGCTGGGCATAGAATATTTCTGTTTTCACGATGTGGATTTGGTGCCGGAGGCCGCCGATATCAACGAGACCAACCGTCGGCTGGATGATATATCCGATTATATTCTTAAAAAGATGAATGAAACCGGCATCAAGTGCCTGTGGGGCACCGCAAATATGTTTTCGAATCCCCGGTTTATGAATGGCGCGGGCAGTTCGAATTCGGCCGATGTTTATTGCTTTGCGGCGGCGCAGATCAAAAAGGCGCTTGATATTACCGTGAAGCTGGGCGGGCTGGGATATGTATTCTGGGGCGGACGAGAGGGATATGAGACGCTGCTGAATACAGACGTGAAGTTTGAGCAGGAAAATATCGCCAGGCTGATGAAAATGGCGGTGGAGTATGGCCGCAGCATCGGTTTTAAAGGTGATTTTTTCATTGAGCCTAAGCCCAAGGAACCGATGAAGCATCAGTATGATTTCGACGCGGCAACCGCAATAGGATTTTTGCGGCAGTATGGGCTTGACGGAGATTTCAAGATGAATATCGAGGCTAACCACGCCACTCTGGCGGGACATACCTTCCAGCATGATCTGCGCGTTTCGGCGATGAACGGGATGCTCGGGAGCATTGACGCGAACACGGGTGATCTTCTGCTGGGATGGGATACCGACGAATTCCCCTACAGCGTCTATGATACGACCATGTGTATGTATGAGGTGCTCAGAGTCGGCGGAATGAAAAACGGCGGGTTTAATTTTGACGCTAAAAACCGCCGTCCGAGCTATACGCATGAGGACATGTTCCTTGGGTTTATACTGGGAATGGATACCTTTGCCCTTGGGCTTATCAAGGCGGCCGAGCTGATAGAGGACGGACGTATCGACGCTTTTGTTGCTGAGCGCTATTCGAGTTATCAAAGCGGAATAGGTGCCCGGATAGTCGAGGGCGCCGCTTCACTGCAGGAGTTGTATGATTACGCGACGGAAATGAAGGCTCCCACACTGCCTG
>DOZQ01000028.1:6222-6495 GCA_003517915.1 Oscillospiraceae bacterium
TCAGACTGTCACGGTTATTACAGGGACATACTATTGACTAAAAGCCCTTTCTGCCAATTTTATGGAAGAAAGGGCTTTTTGCTATGTATATAGTCAAACTGCTTTAAAATAAGACAAATATTATTTTTCTATTTTACGTCAACCTGCGTTATTATTCTGATCTTACGCCAGTAAAGCTGCGTCATCTGCCTTGGCAGACAAACCATCACGCATCATCCGTTTCACCACGAAATTACACAAAAAAGTTGATGCGTGAAGTTTTTCGCATACGGT
>DOZQ01000160.1:0-6262 GCA_003517915.1 Oscillospiraceae bacterium
TTTTCGGCAAGCAGCTTGACTAGCATATACTGCGCGTGGTTGGTATCCTGATATTCATCCACCAGAATATAACGAAACCGGTTCTGGTAATCCTCCAGCACATCCTTATGCTCCCTAAAAAGCCGCACCGTGTTGAAAATCAGATCATCAAAATCCATCGCGCCGGCCTGTTTAAGCTTGCGTTCATACTGTATGTAGGCCGCGGCGACTTTTTGCTGCCGGTAATCATCCCCCGCCTCGCCCGCATATGCCTTCGGGGAAAGCAGCCGGTCCTTCGCGCGGCTTATCTGGGATAATACATAGCGGTGAGGCAGGGTCTTTTCGTCTATGTTCAGCTCTTTAAGGCATTCCTTCATCAGCCTTTTTGAATCGTCGGTATCATAAATGGTAAAACGGGAATCATAACCTATGCGCTCGGCGTGACGCCGCAGTATGCGCGCACAGGCCGAATGAAAGGTCGAGGCCCATATATCCCTGGCCTGTTCGCCGACCTGGTTTTCTATACGCTCTTTAAGCTCACCCGCCGCTTTGTTGGTAAAGGTGATGGCCAAAATCTGATATCCCTTGACCGGGCGTTCGCATATAAGCCCGGCGGCTTTTGCGTCCAGCGACTTATCACCGTCGAGGCAGGCCTTCAGCAGCGCGACGTCCTCCGGCTCTATTACAAGCGAGCTTTCGGCGTTGTAGGCGTCGCCGTATTTCATAATGTTTGCTATGCGGCTTACCAGCACCGTGGTCTTGCCGCTGCCCGCGCCCGCCAAAACCAGCAGCGGGCCGTTCACCGCAGTGACCGCCTCAAACTGCATAGGATTCATCCGCCCAAAATCCCGGCGGATAAGCGCCTGCTTATATTTTTTAAAATCGTCTCTAAGCTGTTTGTTCATATCCGTCTCCGAATGATATTATTTTATTTACTGCTATGATTCTATTGTATCAGACCGCATGCCAAAAATCAAATTCCCATAGAGAACGGCGGCAAAACAAACGCATAAATTTTATGCAGAGCGCGGCATCCCTGACACGCCGCTGTATATTCCGCTACGCGGCAGAAAATATCTCGGGTGACTCTGAATCGCCCCTGCGCGATGCGGCGCAAATCGGCTCTAAACGCCGACGATATCTTCCGCGCACTTGATTTTCACCGTTTTTTCAGGTAGAATAATCTTCATTGATATTTATAATAGTCCGCGATAAAAGCATAGATAACTCCATGCTTTTGTCGCTGTAAATTGGGAGGAATCCGAAATGATTTGGCACAGCACCCCGCTGGATCAGGTTTTAAAAGAGCTTTCCGCCGACAAAGCCCGCGGGCTCTCGGGTGATGAAGCGGAAAAAAGACTGAGGGTCTACGGCGAAAACCGGCTTTTGGACAAAAAGCCCCGCACCATAATCGAACGGTTCGCGGAGCAGTTTAAGGATTTTATGGTGCTGATTTTAATGATAGCCGCCGTAATCTCGATGGTCACCACCATTCTGGACGGCGGTAAGGACTGGATAGAGCCGGTGGTCATTGTCGCCATAGTCATTATAAACGCTGTTTTGGGCGTCGTGCAGGAAAGCCGCGCCGAGGCCGCGCTGGACGCGCTTAAAAAGATGTCCGCGCCGTCCGCGAAGGTTTACCGCGAAGGTAAGATACTGAATATTCCGTCCGAAAAGCTGGTTCCGGGCGACATTCTGCTGTTAGAGGCGGGCGACGCTGTTCCGGCCGACGGCAGGCTTATAGAATCGGCCAGTCTGCGGTGCGATGAATCCTCGCTGACAGGAGAATCGCTGCCGGCGGAAAAAAGCACCGAAGAGATCACATCTGACATGGCGGGCATTGGCGACCGGCACAACATGGTCTACAACGGCTGCGCGGTCGCCTACGGGCGGGGGAAAGCGGTGGTCACCGAAACCGGCATGAACACCGAAATGGGTAAAATCGCCGGTATGCTGGCGGGTACCGAAAGCACCGAAACCCCACTTCAGAAAAAGCTGCGGCAGCTGGGCAAAATGCTCGGGCTTGTCTCGCTGGGCATCTGCCTTGTAATCTTTGTCGTCGGGATGATTCAAAAAACCCCCTGGCTCGAAATGTTTATGGTGGCCGTATCCCTGGCGGTCGCCGCCATACCTGAGGGTCTGCCGGCGATAGTCACGGTCGTGCTGGCCATAGGCGTGCAGCGCATGGTTAAGAAAAACGCCATCATCCGACGCCTGCCCGCGGTTGAGACTTTAGGCAGCGCGTCGGTCATCTGCTCAGATAAAACCGGCACCCTAACCCAAAACCGCATGACCGTAACCGCGCTTTACAGCGGCCACGGCATTGTCGATTTGAATGAGGACATAAGCCTGCCTGAGGACGCGGGAATGCTGCTCAGGCTCGGGGCCATGTGCTGTGACGGTCGGGTGGAGCGGCGCGGCGACAAGGACGTAGCTATTGGTGATCCCACCGAAACGGGCATTGTTGGAGCCGCGCTGAAATATTTAAACACAACGCAGGATGTTTTGAACACCGAATATCCCCGAATGGGCGAAATCCCGTTTGATTCCGACCGCAAGCTTATGACCACCGTCAACCTTATAGACGGCAAGCCGTTTGCGGTCGTCAAGGGCGCGCCGGATATTCTGATCTCCAGATGTATTCACGGCAAGCTTGAAAGCGCCCTTAAAGCAAACGAAACAATGGCGAAGCAGGCCCTTAGGGTTATCTGCGTCGCCTTTAAGCCGCTGAGCTCGGTTCCTCCGAACCCCACTAGCGAAGATATGGAAAATAACCTGACCTTTGCCGGCCTTATCGGCATGATCGACCCGCCGCGCGAAGAGGCGATGGAGGCTGTGAAACGGTGTAAATCCGCCGGCATAATCCCGGTTATGATAACCGGCGACCATGTCGTCACGGCGGCCGCTATAGCAAGGCAGCTGGGTATTTTGGAGGACGGCGCGGGCTGTGTCACCGGCGCGGAGCTTACGCGCATGTCCGACGGGGAGCTTGCCAGAAATATAAAACGCATAAGGGTTTACGCCCGGGTCACCCCTGAGGACAAAATCCGGATCGTGCAGGCGTGGCAGAAAAAAGGCTCGATTGTCGCTATGACCGGCGACGGCGTCAACGACGCCCCGGCGCTTAAAGCCGCCGATATCGGCTGCGCCATGGGTATAACCGGCACCGATGTGGCCAAGGGCGCAGCCGCCATGATTCTCACCGACGACAATTTCGCGTCCATAGTCACAGCGGTCGAGCAAGGCCGCGGGATTTTTGACAATATTAAAAAAGCGGTCGGATTTCTGCTTTCCTGCAATTTCGGTGAGATTATCGCGGTGTTTGCCACGGTGCTTCTGGGCTGGGGTTCACCGCTGCTGCCGGTGCAGCTTTTATGGATAAATCTGGTCACCGACAGCTTCCCCGCGCTGGCACTGGGCATGGAGCCGGTGGATCCCGGCGTTATGAAGCGCCGTCCCCGCGACCCGAACGAGAATGTTCTGGCGGGCGGCATAGGGGTAAACGCCGTTTTTCACGGCATTATGTTTGCGGGCATAACCCTGGCCGCTTTTTTCATCGGCCTGAATTTTCAGCCCGAACTGCACGGCGGCGCGAATCTGGACTACGCGCGCACCATGGCGTTTGTCGTTTTGGCCTTTTCACAGCTTGTGCACGCATGGAACGCCCGCTCCGCGCGTTCGCTGTTTAAAATAGGTTTCCACACCAACAAGCCGATGCTCGCGGCGTTCGCGGGCTCGGTTGCGCTTATGCTGCTGGTGGTATTTACTCCCATGCGCTCGCTTTTCAAGCTTGTGGAAATGGACGCCTCCCACTGGCTGTGGGTGGTTTTGCTCTCGCTTGTTCCCTTTGTGCTTATCGAGGCCGTGAAGCTTGTGCAGTGGCTTGTACGCGAAAGAGGGAAGACAGACTAATTCTTTTTGCGAATCACCGCCGGATAAATCGCCGCACCGCATATTATAATATAGAAGCCGGCGAAGAGCACAACCGTGAGCGGCGAAAGCGAATCTATCGGCCGGGGATAATAACGAAGAAAAACAGTCTGAATAAGCGCTGTCGGCAATATTCCCGCCAGCAAAACGTTTGCGATGAACAGCGGCTTGTTTAAAAGCCTGCGGCCGCCCGCAAAGAAGACCCCGATAAGCAGTATCATTATCCCCACGCTTTCTATTACAAGTCCGCCGGCCATATCCCATGCGTAGAGGCCGTAATCTATCAATCGTGACGCGAAAACCGCAATTAGAAACATCATGGCCGCCACAGCCATAAGCACCTGCGAAACAAGCTTGTTATTTTGTCCGAATTTTGTTACCGAAGGCGACTCACCCTCGCCCTTTAAGATATAGTCCACCGTCACGCCGAAAAGCCCGCTCATAGCGATTAATTTTTCGATTTCGGGCAAGGACTGCCCGCTTTCCCATTTTGACACCGCCTGACGCGACACGCCCAGCAGCTCCGCGAGCTGCTCCTGCGATAACCCCTTGTTTTTTCTTAGCTCCTGAATGCGCTCCTCAATGTTTCCCATAATGTAGCATCTCCTTTTGATTTTGTCATACTAATACGTTTTATTGTGAATTAGTATAAATCATTTATACCCTGTGCGCCGGTTGCGTGCCACCAACCTATGGCTGGAAGCTTGTCAACCGCAGGTTGCATATGTTCTAAAAAGCATAAAAAGCGGGAAAGTCACCGATGTATGACCCTCCCGCTTTTGTTATTGTTACGAAAGCGCCCCGCTCAGCATAACGCTCAGCTCATAGGCGTTTTTTTCGCTTCTCAGTACCGGAATCCCGCGTTCGGCGGCTTTTTGCTTTGCCTGCGCGTCCAGCGGGGAGCTTTCGGCCAAAATAATACACGAGATTTCGGCCAGCGCCGCCACCGCCACCGCGTTGACATTACCCATTACGGTTATAAGCGCGTCGCCGGGGCGGGCTCTTCCCATAACCCAGCTTAAAAGATCCCCGGTGTATCCCCCCGATATCCGGTTTTCCTGATTCCCGCTCACGAGTATCTCAAGCCGCAGGGCCGCCGCAAGTTCTTTTACCGTCATTTATGGTCATCCCCTGTTAGAATAAATTCATAGTTTATTTATACTATATTATGCGCTGTTTGTCCACATTCTTATCCGGATTTTTCGGAGAATTCCCCCTTTCATAATATTAGCTTATCATGTATAATAGACATAGGTAAAAGTACAATATAAAGTATCAAAATGCAGGAGAGTGATAAACATGGCGCTTGTAAACACCGCCGGGATGTTTGAAAAGGCTTATAAGGGCGGATATGCCATCGGCGCGTTCAATGTCAATAACATGGAAATTATTCAGGGTATAACCGAAGCGGCAAGCGGGCTTAAGGCTCCCTTGATCCTTCAGGTTTCCGCAGGTGCGCGCAAATACGCCAACCACGTCTATCTTGTAAAAATGGTGGAAGCGGCGGTGAGCGAAACCGGCCTGCCCATCGCGCTGCATCTCGACCACGGCGATTCGTTCGAGCTGTGCAAAAGCTGTATCGACGGAGGCTTCACCTCGGTTATGATCGACGGCTCGCATCTCGATTATGAAGAAAACATAGCCGTGACCCGCAAGGTCGTGGAATACGCGCATGAGCGCGGCGTTACCGTAGAGGGTGAGCTTGGCCGTCTTGCCGGAGTTGAGGACGACGTGAATGTTTCGGCGGAGGACGCATCTTACACCAATCCCGACCAGGTTATCGACTTTGTTTCCCGCACCGGCTGCGACAGCCTAGCCATTGCCATTGGGACAAGCCACGGCGCTTATAAATTCAAGCCCGGCCAAAAGCCCCAGCTTCGATTTGATATCCTTGAAGAAATAGAAGCCCGCCTCAGCGGCTTCCCGATAGTCCTGCACGGCGCAAGCTCGGTCTCGCCTGAATATGTCAAGATGGTCAATGATTTCGGCGGCAAAATGCCGGACGCCATAGGCATACCCGAGGAAATGCTGCGCAAGGCCGCGTCGCTGGCGGTCTGCAAGATAAACATCGACTCCGACTTGCGCCTTGCCATGACAGGCGCGGTGCGCAAGCATCTCGCGGAGTATCCCGAGCATTTCGACCCGCGTCAGTATTTGGGCGATGCCCGCGCCGCCATAAAAGAGCTGGTTGCGCATAAAATCACCGAGGTGCTGGGCTGCGACGGCAAGGCATAGTCCCGGCTAAACAATAAGGCTGGTCTTTGCAGGGGCGCACACCATACGCCCCTGCACGGATCCTTCTTTCACCGTTTACCTTAAATTTTTCTGCGAAAGGGAAATCCTATGGAACATC
>DOZQ01000160.1:6374-6910 GCA_003517915.1 Oscillospiraceae bacterium
TGACATCGCCCTGCCGGACGGCACAGGGTTTGAAATTTTTGACTACGCCAAAAAAATCTGCGATTCCCCCGTAATTTTTTTGACGGCGGGCAGCGACGAGGTCAGTGTGGTTATGGGGCTGGATATGGGCGCGGACGATTANNTTTCGACCCGCGTCAGTATTTGGGAGACGCCCGCGCCGCCATAAAAGAGCTGGTTTCGCATAAAATCACCGAGGTGCTGGGCTGCGACGGCAAGGCTTAATCCCGGCAAACAATTAGGTAGTTTGAACTATAATCCGGCGGGCGGCCACATAGAGCCGCCCCTGCATGATTTCTTCATTCACCGTTTACCCCAAACTTTCTGTGAAAGGGAAATCCTATGGAACATCTGTTACTTACGGAGGATGACTCGACCATAGCCATGGGGCTGGAATATTCATTAAGGCGTGAGGGCTTCGCGGTCACGGTGACCGAAAACGTGCGCGGAGCTAAAAAGGCGCTGGACGAAACCCGGTTCGATCTTTTGCTGCTTGACATCGCCCTGCCGGACGGCAC
>DOZQ01000160.1:6969-13133 GCA_003517915.1 Oscillospiraceae bacterium
GATATGGGCGCGGACGATTATATCACAAAGCCCTTCCGCGTACGTGAGCTTATTTCACGCATACGTACGGTTTTGCGGCGCTGCGGAAAAGAAAAGCAGGGCGACGGCTCGCTTACGTCCGGAGCGCTGTCGATTTATCCGGCACAGGCTAAAGTATATAAAAACGGCGCGGAGCTTTTTCTGACCGCGCTTGAATACAGGCTGCTTTTGATTTTCATGAGCAACGAGGGGCAGCTGCTCACCCGCCCCCAAATTCTTGAGCGAATATGGGACAGCTCGGGCGAATATGTCAATGACAATACCCTGACGGTTTATATAAAGCGGCTGAGGGAAAAAATAGAAGACGACCCCGCCGATCCGAAGCTGCTAAAAACGGTGCGCGGGCTGGGGTACCAGCTGGGATAATTACTAAGTAATCAGCACTTACCTAAGCGGTATCGTCATAAAAAAAGGAGAATAGGCATGAAGCTGTGGGAAAATCCCGAGGTAAGAAGGCTGACTCTGATTTTTTTGGCGCTTGCCGTTTTGGCTCCGGCGCTCTGCTTTGCCGCCGGCGCCGCGCAGGAATCGGCAAAGCGCGGCGACTACCGGCTGGAAATGGCAGGGGTGGTCGGCGCGGTCGCGGAGCATTATCCCGAAGCGGTGACCGGCACGCTTAACGTGCTTGCGGGCAAAAACGTTGAAAATACCGAAAACGGCCTTTTGATCATGCGGCAATACGGCTTTGATGAAGTCTCTTATCCCGATAAAAACGGAGCCGTTTTCGGCGCGTTGCCTTACGCCGCGCTGTTTGTCGCCCTGCTTGCGGCGGTGTTCATAACCATGCTTTTATTTTTGCGGGCGTTTTTCCGCAGAATAGTCGGGCTGACCGAATACGCGAAGCGGCTGCAAAGCAGGGATTATTCGCTGGATATCCGCGACAACGACGAGGGCGTCATAAGCATTTATAAAAATGAGATATTTAAAATCACGGGCTTGCTCAGGGAGCAGGCCGAACAGTCGGGCACGGAAAAACGTATGCTCAGCGACACGCTTTATAATATTTCGCATCAACTAAAAACACCGCTGACCTCGCTGTTTGTGCTCACCGACCTGTTAAACGACGGACGGGATATATCCGAGAGGCAGGAATTTATTGCCCGCATACGCGCCCAGTTAAAACGGATAGAATGGCTTGTAAGCTCCCTTTTAAAGCTTTCCAGGCTGGATTCCGACACCGTGATAATGAAACGTCAGACGTTGCCGCTTAGTAAGCTTGTCTCCCGGGCAGCAGAGCCGCTACTTATCCCCATGGAGCTAAGGGAGCAGACCTTGTCGCTGCGGGGCGAAGACGGCATAGAAATCACCGGGGATTTAAACTGGCTGGCCGAGGCGGTCGGCAACATTTTAAAAAACTGTATGGAGCATACTCCAAAAGGCGGGGAGATAACCGTCTCTTATGAACAAAACCGCCTGTTCCGCGAGCTTAGAATCGAGGATACGGGCGGCGGCATAGCCCCTGAGGATCTTCCCCACATTTTTGAGCGGTTTTATAGAGGCAGGCGCGCCGGAGCGGACAGCGTCGGTATAGGGCTTGCCATGGCTAAGAGCATAATTGAAAAAAACGGCGGCAGCATTCAGGCTTATAATTCGGATGCCGGCGCGGTATTTATCCTTAGGTTTATGACAGACTAGATGAGAGAGGAAACCCATGCGAAGAGGAACTTCGTTCGTCTGCGGGCGCACACAGCGCGCCCCTGCAAACCCCGATTGATCATCATTTACCCGAGTCCCAAAGGAGATAATATGGATATTAAGCTGAGTAATACTACAGCTTCAAGATACAGACAAGCACCCACGCGAATGTCGGGCACCGCGGCGAAAAACGCACGCACGCCCTGTGTCCCGGCAAGCCTTCGGCGGATTCCCCGTCAGAGGAGGCAGGGCTTCCCCGATTTTGTCCGCCGGCACTGGTACAGGCTTGTCCCGCTGGTTTTGCTGACGCTCACGGTGGCCATCCTGATTATGATCGCTGTGCTTAGCGGGAACAAGGCCGCCGGCAAGCTGCCTTTTGTGGATGAAAGTAAAGTGCAAAGCTCGGTTTTTCCCGAAACAATTGCTTCGCTGCCGGTTATTACCGAGCTTTTACCCGAGGGCAGCACCGCCCGTCCCGGGATCCTTCGGGAGATAAAATTCCTGGTGATACACGAAACCGGCAATGAAGAAGCCGGCGCGGACGCGGCGGCCCACAACGATTACATAAAGCGCGAAGCCGCTACGCATGAGCTTGCATGGCATTACACGGTGGACGACAAGGTCATCTATCACCACATGCCTGACAATGAGGCCGCCCGCCACACCGGAGACCCTGAGGGGGATGGCGGAGGCATAGGCATCGAGCTTTGTGTGAATAAAGACGGCAGTTATGACCTTGCCTTTAAAAACGCGGCGGTTCTGTGCGCTTACCTCATCGATTCTTACGACCTTGACCCCGGTGAGATTTACCGGCACAGTGATTTCGGCGGCGAAAACTGCCTGAAAATCATGGATCAAACCGGCCGCTGGGATGAGTTTAAAGCATTGGTGCGAGATATTATTGAATAATAAGAAGGGTGTTTTTAATGGAAAAAATATTTGTGCAAAACGAAAAAATCGCGCTGAGGCCGGTCATCCTCGAAGATCTGCCGAAACGGGTGGAGTGGCTGAACAGCGAACCGATACTCCGCTGGATGAACGCCGGACGGGTGACGCTACAGTCCACCGACATCTGGTTTGAAAAGAACAAAAATGACCCCTCAAAGCTGCACTGCACGGTGCTGTGCGCCAAAACCGGCCGGGCGCTGGGCATTGCGGGCTTGACCAGTATAGACATGAAAAATTTAAACGCCGAATTATATCTTGCCATAGGCGAGGCGGATTACCTGAAAAAAGGCCTTGCCCCTCACATTTGCGGCCTTTTGACCGGATTCGGCTTTGAATCTTTGGGGCTTAATCGTGTCTATGCCTTTTGCTATGCCGACAACCATGCCAGCCTGAAAACCTTTTTAAGGGCGGGATATAAAAGAGAAGGCGTTTTAAGGCATCACGCAATGTATGACGGCACGCCCAAAGACCGGCTGGTGCTGGGTATCCTAAAGGGAGAGCTTGTACTACTGTGATTTTACAGGTATTTTAACTCGGGAGCAGTATAAATATGAAGCTTTTATTCCTGACCATAGGCAATGTGAACGACCTGAATCTCCACGGTATCTATACCGATTTGCTTAAAGAATTCAAAGCGCGCGGCATTGAGGTGTATGTCGCCGCCGCCGCTCAGCGCCGCACCGGCCTTGCTCCCGGCGTGCTGGAACAGAGCGGCATTCATTTTTTAAGGGTCGCCACAGGTAATTTAACAAAATGCGGCAAAATCGAAAAAGGGATTTCCAGTTTAAGGTTGGGAGGGCAGTTCCGCCGGGCGATAAACAGGCATTTCGGCGGGATTAAATTTGACCTCATTCTTTACTCCACGCCGCCCATCGTCTTCAACTCCATTATAAAAAGCCTCAAAAAACGCACCGGCGCGGCGTCATATCTTCTGCTGAAGGACATTTTTCCGCAAAACGCGGTGGATCTCGGGTATTTTGGAGGGCGCTCTCTTATCTATAAATATTTCAGAAAAAAAGAAACCGGATTATATAAGGTTTCGGATTATATAGGATGTATGTCCCCCGCTAACCGTGAATATCTGCTCAGCCGCAACAAGCGGCTTGATCCTTCCAGAGTGGAGGTTTGTCCCAATGCGCTTACGCCCCGCCCCAAAATAAATTCCGACCGTAAAGCGACCCTTTCGAAATACGGTATCCCGCACGAACCGATGATTCTTATTTACGGCGGGAATCTGGGCCGTCCGCAGGGACTGGGCTTTTTAAGCGAGATATTGCTGCGCCATAAAAACCGTGAGGATATATTTTTCGTAATTGTGGGCTCAGGCACTGAATATAAAAAGATAGAACGGGATATAAGCGATAGCGGCGTTAAAAACGCAGTTTTGCTCAGGCAGATGGAAGAGCGGGAATACGCCGCGCTGCTTTCGGCGTGTGATATCGGCCTTTTGTTTCTCGACGCCCGTTTTACCGTGCCTAATTTCCCCTCAAGGCTGCTTGCTTATTTTGAGCAGGAGCTTCCTGTGCTGGCCGCCACCGACACTTCCACCGATATCCGGCAGGTGCTCGAGCAAAGCGGCGCGGGTATATGGGTCAGGAGCGGGGATTTCTCCGCTTTTGACGGCGCGGTGCAAAGGCTGGCCGCCGACAAAGAGCGGAGGCTAACCATGGGCGCGGCGGGCAGAAGGCTGCTTGAAAATGAATATACGTCGGAAATCTGCTGCGATAAAATCTTGGGGCATTTAGATGTAATGGAGGCAAAATGACAAAAGCAAAACAAAATCCAGCCAGAAAAACCGGCGGCAAAAGCCGCAAAAAAACGCCGGACAAAGGAAAACTCCCGCGGAGGATTTTCGCGGCAATATTTTTGATCCTTGCAGTGTGGTGTATGCTCCCAGTGTTTGCGGGGATTTTTAACATCGGCATTTGGCTGGCGTCACCGATTTTTCTAGTCTGCGCGGTGCTGAGCCTCTATTTTAAAAAAATCGACCGCAGGCTGTCGAATAAAATTGTTAAGGCCGTTTACCGGGTAATATCAGGGGCGCTTTTGCTCACCGTGATAATATTTGTGGCGTTATCCTTTGTTATGGTGTATTATATACATAGACGGCCCGCCGAAAACGCGACGGTAATTGTGCCCGGATGCCAGATAATCGGCAGGTCTCCAAGCCCTATGCTGCGCTATCGGCTCGAGGCGGCTTAGCGTTTCTTAAACGAAAATCCCGGGTCGGCCTGTGTGGTTTCGGGCGCTCAGGGCGACGACGAGCAGGTTTCTGAGGCGTCGGTAATGCGGGAGTGGCTGATAGAGAACGATATAGCCCCCGAGCGTATTTACATAGAGGATAAATCCTTCAACACATATGAAAATATAGAAAACTCACTCGAGCTGATTAAAAAAGAAGGGCTGCCCGAAGACACCGCGATAGCCTCCGACGGCTTTCATCAGACCAGGTGTCAGCTATACGCCGACCGCTTCGGCGGGAGTTCGGGCGCGCTTGAGGCTTATACCAATCCGGTTCTGGTGCCGGGATACTGGATGCGGGATCTTTTTGGGGTCGCGAAAATTTACGTTATGGGTAAATAAAAAAAGCAAAATTTGCGGATGCGCAGTGTGCGTCTGCGGACGGCTACATGGGGTAGCCTTTATACCAAGTTTTTTTGCGCGTCACGGGATAAAATCAAAAAATCCGTTAAGGCGGTGACAGGTTTTGACAGACTGTATAATCATTGGGCAGGGGCCGGCCGGGATTTCGGCGGCCATGTATGTCTGCCGCGCCGGATTTTCGGCGGCGGTAATCAGGCACGGCGAAAGCGCACTTGAAAAAGCGCATAAAATAGAGAATTATTACGGGCTGCAAAAGCCGGTTTCCGGCCGCGAGCTGCTTTCAATAGGTGAACGGCAGGCGGCGGATTTCGGCGCGGTATTTATAGAGGCCGAGGTCACCGGGCTTTCGGGCATGGGTCCGTTTGAGGTTCACACCGAAAACGGCGAGTATATCGCAAAGACTCTGATTATCGCCACCGGAAAGCCACACAGAAAGCCGCCGATAGGCGGGCTTGCGGAGCTTGAGGGTCGCGGAGTCAGCTACTGCGCGGTCTGCGACGGCTTTTTTTACAAAGGCAAAACCGTAGGGGTACTTGGCGCGGGTGCGTACGCGGCAGCCGAGGCGTCGCATTTGGCGGGGCTTTGCGGCGTGGTCATAGTTTACACAAACGGTGAAGAACCGACTGCGGATTTTCCCGACGGGGTTAAAACCGACCGGCGTGAAATATCTAGGGTCACGGAGAGGGGAAACGCTCTGAGCCTTGTTTTTAAAAATAACGAACAGGAAAAGCTTGACGGATTATTTGTCGCCGTCGGCACCGCCTCTGCCGTGGATTTCGCGGCAAAGCTGGGCATAATAACAAAGGACGGCTCCATTCCCACCGGCGACGATCAAATGACCAACGTGCGGGGAGTTTTCGCGGCGGGAGACTGCACCGGCGGGCTGTGTCAGGTGGCTACGGCGGTCGGGCAGGGCGCGGCGGCAGGAACAGGCGCTG
>DOZQ01000252.1 GCA_003517915.1 Oscillospiraceae bacterium
GTCCGGAGCGCGGGGCGAGGGAGCGGTTTTGCTTCTTTTGCAGTGTGATCGTCCCGCGCGAATCCGGCCGCTGGGGAGCCATTTGCTCAAGTCGCTCGTCGCTTTGTATGCAACAACCGAAAGACAGCTTAAAATTAATTTTTATAGCAATTTGATATCATCCTACGGTTTGCTATAATTGAAAGCTAAGCAAACGCTCCAGCCAAACGGTCAAAAAATATTTTTTTCTTTTATTTCACCCAAGACTTTGCTTATAAACTCATCTGGAGATTGCTGCCCGACGTCGCCGTCGCCCCGGCGGCGAACCGAAACAAGTCCGGCTTCCATTTCTTTCTCACCGACAATAAGCATATAAGGGAGCTTTTCAAGCTGCGCCTCTCTTATCTTATATCCGATTTTTTCGTTTCGGGTATCCACCGACGCGCGTATGCCCGCATCGGTCAGGGATTTAAGCAGCCCGGCCGCGAATTCGCGTGAACGCTCGGAAATGGGCAGAATACGCACCTGCTCGGGACACAGCCAGAGCGGCAGTGCGCCGGCGTATTTTTCGAGCAGCATAGCCAGGGTGCGCTCATAGCACCCGATGGACGAACGGTGTACGACTACAGGTGTTTTCTTCTCACCGTCCGCGTCGATATAGGTCATGCCCATACGCCCGGCCAGGCAGAAATCCACCTGAATTGTGAACAGCGTATCCTCCTTGCCGTGAACGTTACGCATTTGAAGATCCAGCTTAGGCCCGTAAAAAGCCGCCTCGCCGAGCGCTTCGGTAAACGGTATGCCGATATCCAGTAAAATTTGGCGCATTTTCGCCTCGGTATTATCCCACGCGTCGTCATCGTCGACGTATTTTTCCTTGTCGTCCGGATCGCGCAGCGAGAACCTATAATAGATATCCTCAGAGAGGCCGATAACATCCATAATATATTTGCAAAGATCCACCGCGCCGGTGAATTCCTGCGCAAGCTGCTCGGGCATCGCGATTATATGCCCCTCCGAAAGGGTAAACTGCCTTATACGGATAAGCCCGTGCATCTCGCCGGAGGATTCGTTGCGGAACAGGGTTGACGTCTCGTTATAACGGATTGGAAGCTCGCGGTAGGAATGCATTGCCGAATTATATATGGTAAACTGGAACGGGCAGGTCATTGGCCGCAGCGCCATGACATCGTCCGAGTCCTCGTCTCCCAATAAAAACATGCCGTCTTTGTAATGTGCCCAATGGCCTGACTGCTTGTAAAGGTCACTTTTGGCCATATACGGCGTCTTAGTGAGCTGATAACCGCGTTTTTCTTCCTCATCTTCAATAAATCTTTGCAGAATCTGCAAGACTTTGGCACCTTTCGGGCCGAACAGCGGCAAGCCCTGGCCGACGGTTTCGCTGGTGGTGAAATATCCAAGCTGTCTGCCGATTATATTGTGATCCCGCTTTTTGGCTTCCTCCACTTTGGTGAGATATTCCTCAAGCTGAGCCGCCTTGGGGAAAGCGGTGCCGTAAACCCTGCACAACTGACGGTTACTGGCGTCGGCGCGCCAGTAAGCGCCGGTGCACTGGGTCAACTTGAGCGCCTTTACCGCGCCGGCAAAAAGCAGATGCGGCCCCGCGCACAGGTCGGTGAAATCCCCCTGCGAATAAAACGAGATATCATCCCCGTCCGCCGCATGCTCATCTATAAGCTCAAGCTTATACGGCTCATCCTTCATTTTCTCACGGGCTTCTTCCGGCGAGAGGGTAAAACGGGTAACCGGCGGATTCTCTTTTACAATCCGCTTCATCTCATTCTCGATTTTGCCTATATCCTCGGCCGAAAAGGGCTGTTCCACATCAAAATCATAATAAAAGCCGTTATCGATGGCGGGGCCTATGGCAAGCTTTGCCGCAGGATACAGCCGCTTTACCGCCTGCGCTAATATGTGCGAGGCGGTGTGCCAGAACACTTTTTTGCCGGACTCCTGCTCAAAGGTGAGGATGGAAAGTGCGCAGTCATCTGTCAGCGGGGTGCGCAAATCACAAACCCTGCCGTTTATTTCACAGGCGCAAGCGGCCTTATACAGCTCCGCGCCAAGCGTTTTTGTTATTTCCTCCGCGGTTATGCCGGCGGGAAATTCTTTGACTATTCCATCTTTAAGCGTTACTTTGATCATGGTTTATTCCGCCCTTACAAACAAATTTTAGGATATAGCAAATTGACAAAACATATACTGCTTTGTACTTATTTGCTGTGCCACAGTATAACATATTACGCAAAAAAGCACAAGAGGAGAACCTGCCTATTTACCCCGCGCGTGTTTTTGAAAAATATAGCAAATTGACAAAGCGTATACTGAAAAGTTACATGGGACGTGAAATATTAATTTGCTATAATAATCAAAAAAGCCTATTGACTCTGCCACGGTGTCAAGGTATATGATGAATGTGCAATCCGGAATTGCATGAAATTGAGGTGAGTTTGCTTGTTCAAAATCGGGGAGTTTTCACAAATAGTGAGGGTGTCGCCGCGTATGCTGCGGTATTATGAGCAAAGCGGCCTGCTGATGCCCGCAAAGGTCGATTCTGTCTCCGGCTACCGGTTATACAGCGCGGGGCAGATACCGCTGCTTTCAAAAATCACGCTGCTGCGCGACATGGGCTTCGGCGTAGAGGAGATAAGGGCGCTTTTGCCATTGTATGAAAATCCCGAAGCCATGCGAACGGCGCTTGAAGGGAAAAGCCGCGAGATACGCGTGGCAATCGCCGCCGAACAGGACAAACTCCAGAAAATCGCCGCCTTGCGCGGCAAGCTTGAAAAGGAGAGTGTCAGTATGGTTTACGAGGTAGAGATTAAATCGCTGCCGGCGGTAAAGGTTTTATCGCTTCGCGGGATAATCCCGCAGTACAGGGACGAGGGGATGCTTTGGGAAAAGCTGGGGAAATATATCGGTGAGCGGCAAATCGCGGCCGGCAAAGACGGATATTCCACATATTTTGATGGAGAATATAAGGAGTCCGGCCCGGATGTGGAGATCGCCGTTCCGGTGGATACGCTCGGCGAAAGCAGGGGAGAGTTTGTCTACAAGGAATACGCGGAGATACCGCTGGCCGCTACCGTGCGTTTTTCCGGTCCCTTTGACGGAGGCTATGATGCCGCCGGCCAGAAGCTAGCGGACTGGATGGAGCGCTCCGGTTACCAATTTGCCGGTTATCTTCGCGGTCATGTGCTCACATCTCCGGACGAGGAAAGCAACCCGGAAAAATGGCTGACCGAGTTGCAGGCCCCGGTAAAAAAGGTGTAGAAATCAAGCGCGTCGCCCCGAAGCCGCGAAAAATGATTGGCGGAGAGAAAACCCGCGTTCGAAGAGGGTTTGCGGAGCAAACTCAGCGGATTTTCGAGCCGGAATGAATTTTTCGCGACAGCGGAGGGAGCAAAAGCGTGCCGCAGAGGCGCATCGCCCTGACCGGCTGCGCCGGGGCATTCGCTTCGCGTTCGCACGAATAAAGATTTGACGAACATTAATGAACCTTATACACCGCTTTCTTAAACGTTCGCGCCGAACATCCGAGCCCGGAAAAGAGTTTGGCGAGAGCCAAACATGGAAAAGTTAAAACCAACCAACAACCGCCTCCGTGAAAACGGAGGCGGTTGTTTAAAGTGATGTAAGCAATGTAGCTTTAAAATTTTTCAATAGTAACCGTTTCAACAACAACGGGTTCAACCGGACGAAGATTTTCATCCACATTTATGCCGGCAATTTTCTCAAGGACGCTCATGACCTTCAAACACCTGACCGAATACCGTCTGATGTCCGTCAAACATCGGAATGCCGCCGTCTGCTTCATATTTTTTAATTGCGTTTTCATTATATCCGAAATCGTTAGTCTCAAGAATCTGTTTGTCCACTTCATCATTGACGTCGGTGCTGAGCACGAACAGCATGCGGGTCGTCGAGGTCACAATGCCGTCGCCGGCCAGCGAAACCGCGCCATGATAATGATAAAGGTGATTTTTGACATAGTCCAGCTCGACCGGATATTTTTCAGGAAGCACGTCCATCTGCAAGTACCTGCCCTTGATAACGGTGTCAAACTCCATGCCGTCATAAATGCCGTCCTCAACATTCTGACGTATCGCGGTAACCGCGGCTTCGGCCTCGTTTTCAAACAGGCGTACCTTAATAGTTCCCTGATTTGTTTCGACCACCAAAATATCCTCGCCGCTGCCCGGCGCTTGCAGTTGATATTCCACGTCTTCCACGAGATCCGCACCCTTGGCGCCCGTTTCGCCGGGAGTGACGACTATCCCCTTGCTTTCGTCGCCAGTGATGGTGCTGGATGTAATGTCTTCGGAGTCTCCGCCGTCTTGGTTTGTTTCTCCCGATGCGGTATCCGAGGCCGCGCCTGAGCTGGTTTCACCGCTGCTTTTGTCGCTTGACGCGGGTTCGTTTTTGCAGCCGGTCATACCCACCATTCCAATACAGAGCATCAGAACCAGCATAAGGCTAATATATTTCTTCATTATTTATACACTCCTGTCAAAAATAAAGACTGCGGCCGTTTGGCCCCGGAATCAGTATGTCGCCAATTCAATAGATTGGATTACAACGTCGGTAAGCGGCTTAGCGTTCGCGTCCACAGCAACCTCCGCGATTTTATTTACAATGTCCATGCCATCAAATACCTGCCCGAACACAGTGTGCCCGTCGGGATTCACAGCGCCGTCCAGCCAAGGGGTTCCGCCGTGCTGCGCGTACAGCTTCTGGGTGCCCTGCTCATAAACGGATTCGTCTATGCTGGCGGTAACATCATCACTCGGCGGGGCCTGTACTATGAAAAACTGGCTGCCGTTTGAGTCTGGCTGCTGTGAATGAGCCATTGAAAGCGCGCCGCCGAAATGCAAAAGATTTTTGTTGAATTCATATCCGAAAGATTTGCCCCAGGCCGATTCGCCGCCCATGCCCGTGCCTTGGGGATCTCCGCCCTGTATCATAAAATCCTTGATTACCCGGTGAAAGATGACGCCGGCATAATAGCCTTTTGCGACGAGCTGCCGGAAATTTTCCACCGCGACCGGCGCGGACTGCGGGAAGAGCCGTATTTTAATTACTCCCATGTCCGTGTGCAAAACAGCGATTTCTTCGCCCTTTTGCGGCATTTCAAACTGAAAGCCGACCTTGTCGCCGGTACGGGAGCCGTTTGCGCCCGGCTCGGTAAAAGGCGGCATTTCGCCGGATTCCCATGACTGTGAGCTTTGCTGCGAAACCTGCGAGCCCGTAGCGGTGTCTTCATCGGCGCAGGCCGACACTGAAAAAAGCATAAACAAAATAAGAACCCCTATCATGACAGATTTTATTTTTCTCATCTACCCAAACTCCTTGCCTCTTTTCATGCTTTGTGCTTATCGTTTAAAAAACATAATAAGAGTGTACACAATTAGGGCTAAAAATGCAAGGAGAAAAAAATGAACAAATTAAAACAAAAGTAAACAATATTTTAACTTTTTCGCGTACAGACACTATTCTCCGTCAAGTATGCTCGTGCAGTGGGGGCAGCGGACAGCCGCGGCCGGTATTTTGGTCTTGCAGAATTCGCATTCCTTTTCCTCTGAGGGCTCGGGGGCGTTTTTTTCACCTAAGGATCTGAGCTTGTTTATGAACTTGACCATAAAAAATATAATGACCGCCATAATCAGAAAATTTATGACCGCCGTAATGAATTGTCCGTAGGCGAACACCGGCACGCCCAGAACATCCCGGACATAGCTAAGCGTGTCTATTCTGTCCGCGTCGTAAGCGGCGGGAAGACGACCCAAAACAATAAACCAGTTGGAGTAGTCAAGATGGCCGCCCAGACGGCTTATCAGCGGCATGATTATATCCGACACAAGCGATTTGACAATGGCCTGAAACGCGCCGCCGATAATCACGCCGACCGCCAAATCCACAACGTTGCCCCTGAGGGTAAAATTCTTGAATTCTCCTATGATTTTTCTGCCCTTTAGTTTTTTCATTGTTTTCGCTAACCTCTTAACATCTTTGCGGATAAACGATGATCAAAGAACACCGGTGTGGGGGCGCGCATCGCGCGTCCGCAGGATATATCTAAAACCGTCGACGTTTATTATAATTGCCTTCGGCGGTTGCCTTGCGTCCGGCGGACGGCCAATGGCCGCCCATACGCTGGTGTTCTTGGTAGGGAACGACACAGGGGTCGTTACCTACAAGGCCCGGTTGATTTTATCAGTTGTAGGGCAGCACATAGAGCACAATGCAAAGATACTGCAAAATGCAGCCGGCCACCACAAACACATGAAACACCGAATGAAAGAATTTTTTCTTCTTGCCTATGTTGTAAAGCACCGCGCCCAGCGTGTAAAAGAAACCTCCGGCAAACAGCAAAATCACTCCGTTTGTTTCGAGAACGTCGAGCAGCGGCTTTATTGTGACAATTATCGACCACCCGGTCGCGAGATAGCATATCATTGAAAAAATCCTGAACTGTTTTAGGTCAATGGCGTTGAGGACTATTCCCAAAACGGTGAAGCCCCACACCACCCCGAAAACCGACCAGGCCGCCGCCGGATGCTCCACCCGCATTTTGCACATGGTCAGCGGCGTATAGGTACCCGCTATCAAAAGAAATACCGAGCAGTGGTCTATGACCTGAAACACTTTTTTCGGGATTTCACTGAGCAGACCGTGATAAATGCTCGATGTGGTAAACAGCACTATCATAAGCATACCGTAAACAGCCCCGCTCGCTATTCCCGGGATATTTTGATTAAGCGCGGCTACGGTAACGCAGCTTATCAGCGCGACAAAGCCGAACACCGCCCCGACTATGTGCGAGACCATGTTGAAGATTTCCTCGCCGCGCGAATAATTCGGGAGTACACGTTCGCTGAGCCTTGTTCTCATATGTCCGACCATCCGGTTTCATTAAAATTAAAATACTTATAAACTTATAATTTAATTATACACGTCCGCGAAAAATTTTCCATTAGGAGAATGTAAATTTTTATCGCCGGGCAAAATATCTTTTCAGCATATTAAAAACCACCGGCGATAAAAGTATAAGCGCGATGAGATTGGGAAACGCCATAAGCCCGTTGAAAATATCCGCAAGATTCCACACTGTGCCGGCCTTTATAAGTGAGCCGGCGGCGACGGCAAGCACGAAAATCCCCCTGAAAACACTCACCGCCCGCTTCTCGTGCTTTTTAAAAAGGAATGAGCAGCACCGCTCGGCGTAATACGCCCAGCCTAAAATAGTGGAGAAAGCAAAAAATATAACCGCTACGGTGATAAAGTATTCGCCGTAATTCGCAAATACGCTGCCGAAGGCCTGCGATACGGCCAGGCTTCCCTGAGCGGGCCGGGTGTTCATCACTCCCGTGGTCAGAATGACCAGCGCCGACAGCGTACATATCACCAGCGTGTCGGCAAACACCTCAAACGCCCCCCAAAAGCCCTGCTCCACCGGGCTTTCGGTGTCGGCGCCCGCGTGTGCTATCGGCGCGCTGCCCATCCCGGCCTCGTGGGTGAAAACCCCTCTTGACACCCCAAACCTTATAGCCTGCGCGGCCGTAAAGCCGGCAGCGCCCCCCGCCGCCGCCGAAGGAGTAAACGCCCCTTTGAAAATATCACCGAAGGCGGGGAGGATATTTGCGTAATTGACCGCTATGACCGTGAGTGAGCCCAAAATATAAAAGACCGACATCACCGGGACTATCACCGAGGTAATTGCCGAGATGCGCGAAAATCCGCCGAAAATGGTTAGGCCGACAAGCACCGCCGCCAAAATCCCGGTAAAAAGCGCCGGCGTGCCGAAGGATTTTTCCGCCGCGCCCGCAATCGAGCTTATCTGGGTCATGTTGCCGATTCCGAAGGAGGCTAAAATACACATCAGTGAAAACAGCGCCGCCAGGGGTCTAAAGCGTTCACCCAGCCCGTTTACGATGTAATGCATGGGGCCGCCCGCGTAACCGCCGCCGGAGGCTTTTTCGCGAAAGCGCACAGCTAAGGCGACCTCGGAAAATTTGGTCATCATGCCGATAAAACCCGAGACCCACATCCAGAACACCGCCCCGGGGCCGCCCAGCATTACAGCGCCCGCCACGCCTATGATATTGCCTATGCCGAGGGTTCCGGCCAGAGCCGCCGACATGGCGCGGAAAGGGGAGACAGCGCCTTTCCTGCGTTTTTTGTTCCGGATGAAAAGGGAGCACAGGGTGAGTCTTAAAATAAGCGGCAGCCGCCGGAACTGCAAAAAGCCCCCGAACACGGTTAGGTAAAGCCCGACTCCGCACAGCAGGACTATAAGCGGCGGGCCCCATATAAAATCGCGCGCCGACGCCACCGCGTTTTCACCCATCTGCCGCTCACTCCCCAAAATATAGTCGTGTGGATAGTATTATTCCATCCGACTATATTTTATGCGGAGGATGTCCGGTTAATGCTGAGTATCGCTAAGCCCTACGTCAAACCAGAACACGACACCGTTTTCAAGATTTTTCGCGCCACAGTCCATGCCCAGCCGCTTTTGAATGGCGCTGACTATCGACAGCCCCAGACCGTAGCGTCCCTCGCCCCGGCTTCTGGCTTTGTCCGCGCGGTAAAAGCTCTGCCATATCTTCTCCATATCCGGCTCGTCTATCTTAGAGCCGGTGTTGAAAACCGAAACGCGCATGACGCTTTCGCGCACCTCGCCGCTCACCTTTATTTCGCCGTCTTTGGGAGTATGGCTCACGGCGTTTACGAGATAATTTTTGAGGATTTGTTCGCAGCGGCGTTCATCCGAATAAACCGTAATATCGGGGATATCGGCAGTCACGCTTATGCCTTTTTTATCGGCCAGCGCTCCGATATGTCCGCAGACCGACTGCGCCAGCGGCTTTATGTGGAATTCTGCAAGAGACAGCTTTATCTGATCGGACTGAAGCTGTGAAAGATCCAAAAGGTCGCGAACAAGCAGGTTCATCTTATCGCTTTCCTGAATAATCACGTCGGCGTATTCCTCCCGGCCCCGCTGATTTCCGCTCACGTCCATTTTAATCCCCTCGGCGTAGCCCTGTATTATGGCGATGGGGGTTTTAAGCTCGTGCGAGACGTTCGCGACAAATTCCCGGCGCATGGTTTCAAGCGAACGCTCCAGCTCTATCTCGCGCGCGAGCTTCGCGTTTTTCATGCTAAGATCATAAAGGGTGCTGTCCAGCTTGTCGGCCAGCAGGTTTATCGAGTGTCCCAGCTGCCCTATCTCATCCTTTGTGCGGGGGCTGAGCCGCCGCCTGAAATCCAGCCCCGCCATGTTCTGGGTTATCGTGTTCATCTCGGCAATCGGCCCCGCGAACCGTCTGGAATAGATAAACACCCAAATGAGGCTGAGTCCAAGACAAGACACAAGGATTATAACCATAAACTGGCTGGACATGGCGCTGTATTTTCGAACGACTCCCTTTTGCACGGTGAGCTGCACGGCGATATTATTTTCAAGCGCAACCCTGTAGGTGAGATATTCGAGCCCGTTGCCGGCGTCCCTGAAATCCTGAAACACGCCGCCGTCCGGGGTAATCTGCCGATCTAGCGATTCTAAAGGGCGCTGCTGATAGCGCGACGGCTCGTTTGTTCCCGGACCAAAAAAGCTGACATCATAGATGCTTTCCCACAGCGCGTGCCCGGGGGTAATATAATAGGCGTCGGCGGACACCGCCGTTTCGCCCAGTATTTCTATCATATAGTTGTTTTCGGTTTCTATCTGCCGAAAAAGGCTTTCGCGCAGCTCCATGGTCACGCCGCCGATATCGCTCAGAGCCTGTGTATTTTCCGACAGCCTTTCGGTTATTTTGCGCATGCTGCTTTTAAGCCCGGATTTTTCTCGGCCCATAGAAAAGGAATAGAGAAAGTTGCCGGTCGAAAAGGTGAATATCGCCGCGAAGACCAGCAAAATCAAGGTGATTTGCAAAAACAGCCTGCGCCAGATTTTACTCCTCATAAATTACACCTCAATCTTATAGCCGACGCCGTACACGGTTTTAAGGCGCGACGCGCCCCAGTCCCCCAGCTTTGTGCGCAGGCGCGCCACATGGGAGTCCACTGTGCGGGTGTCGCCTACATAATCATAGCCCCATATCAAATCGAGAAGCTGCTCCCTGCTGTAAACCCTGCCGGGATTTTCGGCGAGCCGCAGCAGGATCTCATATTCCTTTAAGGTAAGCTCCAAGGGCTTCCCGTCAAGATAAGCGACATACGCCTGCCGGTCGATGCGCAGCCCTTTGTTCGGATCTGTCCCGTCTGAAATATCCCCGCCGCTTCTGCGAAGCAGAGCCTCAACGCGCTTCATCAGCACCGTAGGCGAGAACGGCTTGGTTACATAATCATCCGCGCCGGATTCAAAGCCTGTAAGTTCGTCGAATTCTTCCGATCTCGCGGTCAACATAATCACAGGGATGTTGGAAATCTCGCGCAGCTTGCGGCAGGCTTCCCAGCCGTCCATTTCGGGCATCATCACATCCAGTATCATCAGCACCGCGTCAGGATTCCGTTTAAACGCCTCAAGTGCCAGTGCGCCATTCTCGGCTTCTATGGGTTCATAGCCCTCTTTTCTTAAAAAGTCGCCTACCAGACTTCTCAGGCGCATTTCATCGTCCGCCACAATGATTTTTTTCGCAGCCATTGACCGTTCACCCTTTCCGCAGATAATCTAGGTTTATTATAATCTTTTCTTTTGCGTAAATTGCGGTAGAATTGTGAACACATTTTGAACGGGGCATAATATTTGA
>DOZQ01000041.1:0-697 GCA_003517915.1 Oscillospiraceae bacterium
CGTTTGAAATGAAAAGAAGGAATGACGTATTGACAGACAAAACGCCATTTTTCACTTTATCTTTATTGCGTATTAGGTATCTGCCCTCATTGCGCATATCAGACGTAAACATGCTTTTTTTAACCATCTCAACATAGGTAAAACTGTCAGGCTGGTTGAGACGTCCAGACTGAGCGATAGGCATTTGTTTGTACAAAAGCCTTGCAAAGGGTCTATGTAACCCAATACGGATAAAAAAACCGATAATATTGAACAGCGCGTCGGAAGGGGCTTTGAATTTATCATATGCATCGGGTACAATCGCATCCAGCCCGACGATTGCTTTCACCTCATCGGGATAGGTCTGCGCCCAATATAACGCCTCCAAGCTGGACATCGAGTGCGGAACAAGAATATAAGGAGCTTTTAGCCCTGCCAGCCGTAAAGCTTCCCGGCTCTCATGCAGCATTGTATCTACATCACGCGAATTGTCAGTAGGCTCGCTCCAGCCATAGCCGGATTTATCGATAACCGCAATCCTATACCTGTCATTCAGTAGTGACCACAGGGGCTTAAAATCGAGCACTGGGCAGACTGTGCCGCTCCCTGCCATAAACACGAGCGTATCCGCTCCGTGCCCATCTGCAAAAACATGTAGGTCATGACCGTTTACCGAAACTATTTTACCCGGAATTGTAGGACTCCTTTTCATTTGCAC
>DOZQ01000041.1:779-2645 GCA_003517915.1 Oscillospiraceae bacterium
CTATTATGGACATCATCAATTTCAATTAACTTCTTTTCACAGGTTAATGATTTGAAGTAATCATCGAAATACTGCGGAGAAAAGTATCTATCATGCAGCGTTTTGAAAACAAGCGTAGGAATACGAATGCTTTTCTTCGCTTCGCTATCCTTTGCCACAAAACATTCCAACAGTGTCTGCACGACTTTTGAGTTTGTCCGCCAAATATGAGGATGCGTCTTTTCAAGTCTTTCGTAAAAAGCATTGTCCTTTTCCTCGTTGTATCCGCGGTATTTTGGCGGCTTCATTGTCATTTTCATCTTAGGGAGCATTTTTAGAAAACAACACAATATTTTCGCTAATGGGTAGGGATAACCCATTCCGGCAGTATTCTTATGATGAACACACGCAAACTGCGCGAAGCTCTTCACCCTATCGCTTTTGGTAGCATAATACTGAGCAAACATACCGCCAATACCTGTATTGCCGTATAGATGAATGTTCGAAGAATAATTACATTCAACGTAATCTGCGATGGTATCCAAATCATTAACAATGGATGTACGGGAAAAGGCGAATTCCGATCCGCCGCTTTTACCCGTTCCTGAAAAGTCGAAAGCAAATACATTGACATTGTATTTTTCGAGCGGCTGATACGCTTGCTGCATCTCAATTGTTGATATAATGGGCGTATGCGTCACAATAATATTCATAGCCGCCCTGCTCGTAATATGCGCATTACAAAACAAGTATGACTTTCCATTTGGTATATTAAAATGGTCCCAACCCATAAACCGACTCTCCGTGTTTATTCTCTTCCTTGCCAATAATTCCACTCTGCGTGTGACCCTTCTGCAACATATATAGCGACCTCACAGATAGCAGAAAGCAGTGTAAGAAGGCCGAATATCTGTGCGAGTATAGAAAGGGCATCGAATCCCAGCGCGTCGGCAAATGTGCATAGCGCCAATACCGCGCCGCCTATGGCGATAAACACCGCCAACACAATCACAAGCGGTTTACCGTTTGTTCTCATACCCGCCGCAGCCGCAAGATAGGCGGCGCCCATCGCTGTTATTACCACGCCGAGAAAGAGCGGTATCAGTCCGAGAACATAGCGATAATAGCAGAGAGCCAGAAGTCCCAACCCTGCCAAACAACAAGCAAATACGAGACTCACATAATTGGCGGACGTCGCGCCCTCCCGTTTTCGAACTGAGAACTCGACCACACTCAAAGCGCAGTTAAGTATCAAATATCCGGAAATTACATAGACCATCCCGTTTGTCATAAAATCAGGGAAGGCAAACGCCGCAATACAGATAAGAAAGAGCAGCCCTGCTCGGATAATGGCGTGAACGGACGGTTTTTTCAATATAGTAGTCATAATTCCAACCTCTCCTGTTGCGATGGACTATCTTCGCACACTATAGAAATCATGGCTGTGCATATATCTTGTTGTGCAGCACGGGGCAAAGGCGCTTCACCAAAAACGTTGCCACTGCGATTTTTGCCAAGTCTCCGGGGATGAAAGGGACAACGCACGTCATAAGGGCCTCTATCAACCCGGCATTCGTTAAATACATAAACCAGATCGAGCCAAACGCAAAATATGTGAAGAATCCGGCCAGCATTGACACTGGATACAGGAGTGTTTTATTCTCCTTGTTAATCTTCTCGTTGATCAGGCCTATCAAGAAAGCAGCCGGGACATATCCGATTATGAAGCCGCCGGTCGGTCCCACCAATGCCGCAAGACCGCCTCGGAACAAGGAAAACACCGGTACGCCGGCAGCGCCAAGCGCGACCCACACAGCGAGGCTTAGCGCACCAAGCTTTGGGCCTAAAAGAGTACCGGCGCAAAACACCGCGAATGTCGCCAAATTA
>DOZQ01000139.1:0-3216 GCA_003517915.1 Oscillospiraceae bacterium
GTCTTCTGGATAAAAATCTCCGCATTCACTAAGAAAAGCTTCCGCCACCTCTTCGTTTTCCGCCTTTCTTAGCGTGCAGGTGGAGTATAAAAGCAATCCTCCAGCGCGGACATAGCGGGCGGCGGTATCCAAAATTTTTCTTTGCGTATCCGGCAGGGAGAAAAATTCCGCGGGATTTTTGCCGCGCAGTTCGGGCTTACCCGCAATCACCCCAAGCCCCGAGCAGGGCACGTCGCACAGCACCCGGTCAAACAGGCCGAGCACCGGATCGTATACCGACGCGTCGTTCAGCTTAGCCGTTATGTTATGAAGTCCAAGCCGCTCCGAAAGCTCCCTTATTAGCTTTACACGGTGGGCGTGCAGCTCCCCGGCGATTATTTCGCCTGTGTCCCCCATCATTTCGGCGGTCGTGGCGGTCTTGCCGCCAGGAGCGGCACAGATATCTAAAAGCCTTTCGTCAGGCTTCGGCGAAAGAGCCGCGCAGCAAAGCTGCGACGCCGCGCCCTGCATATGGAACCGACCCTCTTTAAAACAGGCCGTCTCGGTCAGGCCGCCGGATTTTTCCGCCGTGAGCGCGTTTTTAAGGAAGGGGTGACGCACAGCCTGTACGCCCTCTTCTTTAAGTCTATGCAGGCATTCCTCCGCCGTATTCCGAATCGTGTTCACCCTAAGCTCCGCGCGGGGCGGAGTAAAAAACGACTCGAGCAGCCTTTTGGTTTCGGCAAGGGTATAATCCTTTATAAACCCCTCAATAAGCCCCGGCGATACGCCGTAACGCACCGACAGCGCGTAAAGTGAATCGTCCTGCGGGAAGCTCAGCGCCGCCCGTCCGTTTATCACCGCGCGCAGCATCGCGTTGACATAGCCCGCCGCGTGCGGCTCCCCCGCCCGGATTACCGCCCCGACCGATTCGTCCACTGCGGCACTTTCAGGAACCCTGTCCATATACAAAAGCTGATATACGCCTATTCTCAGGCCTGCAAGCACTATCGCCGTCAGCTTCTTAAGCTTTATGTCGGAATATTTTTTTATCACATAATCCAGCGTGATTTTGCGCTCGAGCACCCCGTAAACCAGCGAGACGCAAAAAGACTTGTCCTTTTTTTTAAGGAGCTTCATCTCGGGCAGGTTTTTGAGCAGAAGGTTGCTGTATGCGCCCTCCCGCTCTATGCGAACAAGCGCTGAAAGCGCGCAGTCCCTGGCGGTCAACGCCTTCTGCTCCCTGAAAAGCGGGCAAAATAATAAAGCAGCAGCACAAGCGACTGCAGCATCGCGGCCACGTAAGTCAGCGCAGCCGCTGTGAGTACCTTTTTCGCTCCCTTTTGCTCGTCTTCGCCCAGCAGTCCGGCTTCGTCTATGCAGCGCAGCGCCCTGGCACTCGCGTTGAACTCCACCGGAAGGGTTATGAGCTGGAAAATTAAAAGCAGCGAGAACAAAAGCAGTCCCGCGTAGATAAGCACCGGAAAATTAAGCACCGCGCCCGCGATTATTATGGGTATGCTCAGCGATGAGCCAATATTGCACACCGGTATTATCGCGTTGCGGATTTTAAGCGGCGCGTAACCCCCCGCGTGCTGCACCGCGTGCCCCGCCTCATGCGCGGCAATTCCCACCGCCGCGACGCTCGCAGTGTCATACACTCCGTCCGACAGGCGGATAACCTTGGATTTTGGATCATAGTGGTCAGAAAGCTTGCCGTTTACCCTGCCGACGCTCACGCCGTAAACCCCGTTTTCACGCAGCACGCTTTCGGCCGCCTGACGCCCGGTCATCCCGCGCATATTACGCAGCTTTGAATATTTCGCAAAGCGTGAGGATACAAGTAGCTTTGCGGCCAGCATGAGCAGCAGCACCGGCGCCATGTAAATATAATACATCGGGTCAAAATAACGAAACATAATAAACATCCTTTAAATCAGCGAATCAGCCTAAAAAATCTCCCTCGCGGATACGCAGTCCCCTGAGCATCGCCGCCGCAGGCATTCGCTTAGAACCCTCAAGCTGCACCTCAAGCAGTTCAATCGCCCCCTGCCCAGCGGAAACTATCATGCGCTCGCCGGCCCGCAAAATTTCACCCGGCAGGCCTCCGGCATCATCCAGCACCCGGCTTCTCCAAAGCTTGAGGGTTTTGCCCGAGACTGATGTATACGCCGCCGGCCAGGGCTGCAAGCCGCGTATCTGGTTGTGAATATCTAAGGCGGGGCGGCTCCAGTCCACCCGGCCCATTTCTTTTTTCAGCATCGGCGCGTAGATGGCTAGCGCTTCCTCCTGCTTTTTCGGGATAATACTCCCGCCTGACAGCCCGCGCAAAACAGGGATTATCATCTCCGCGCCCATAAGGCTCAGCCGCTCGGCAAGCTCTATGGCGGTCTCGTCCTTATCTATCGGCGTCTCACGGGTTTCAAGGATATCGCCGGTATCCATCCCTTCGTTCATAAGCATGGCGGTCACGCCGGTGCGGTATTCTCCCGCAAGCACCGCCGACTGAACCGGCGACGCGCCTCTGAACTTCGGCAGCAGTGAGGCGTGCAGATTCACACAGCCGTATTTCGGCAGACCCAGTATTGACGGCGGCAGAATCCTGCCGTAGGCCACCACGACAATAACCTCGGGAGCATAGTCCGAAAGCAGCCCCTGCGCTTCGCCGTCGCGCAGGGTTCCCGGCTGGCACACCGGGATACTATACTCTAAAGCCGCCGCCTTAACCGGCGTCGGCACGGTCTTATAGCCCCTGCCCTTCGGGCGGTCAGGCTGAGAAAACACCGCCGCGACCTCATCCCCGCCGCCGGCAAGGATCCTCAGGCAGGGTACGGCGAACTCCGGCGTGCCCATAAATACTATTCTCATTTAATTATTACCCTCGGCGGTCTTGCCGTCTGATTTTACCCTGACGTTCGCTTGTCTGACGTTTATTTTACGAATCATCCTGTCCATATACAAAACCCCGTCGAGATGGTCCAGCTCATGGCAGAACGCGCGCGCCGCAAGCCCTTCTCCCTCAGTTTCAAAAATCTTGCCGTTTCGGTCCTGAGCGCGCACCCTGACCCAAAACGGCCTTTTTGTCACATAATATTCTCCCGGAAACGACAGACACCCCTCCGTCTCCTCCTGACGGCCCTTCTTCGCGATAATTTCGGGGTTTATAAGCTCTATAAGGCCGTTCCCCGTGTCTATGGTGACCACCCTGCGCAGCACCCCCACCTGATTTGCCGCAAG
>DOZQ01000139.1:3249-3389 GCA_003517915.1 Oscillospiraceae bacterium
ATAATTATAGGCCGGCAGGTTTTTCTCAGCGTTTCGTCGCTGTCCTTCAATATATTTCTCAGCGCCATATCTTCCTCCAAAGCAAGCTGTTAGCAGTTATAATATGTTATAGGGATTCATGTCCGCGTAAGCCGACGTGT
>DOZQ01000139.1:3414-18750 GCA_003517915.1 Oscillospiraceae bacterium
GCGGGTATTTCTGCATTTTATAATAAGCCGGTAGCGGTATTTCCCGCTGACCTTGGGCACGCCCGCGGCTCCGGGGCCCAGCACAATGACTTTTAGCTCGGCGTATTCCCCCGCCAGCTCCCGCTTCATAAGCCCGAAAAACACCTGAGCCGCCCTTTTCGCCTGCTCGTGATCCTGCGAAACAAAGCCCGCCATGCAGATATCGCAGTAGGGCGGATATATCATAAGCTTGCGGGTTAGAATCTCCCGCTCGTAAAATTTATCGTAATCCTGCTGCGCCGCGAGCTGTATAACCGGGTTTTCCGGCGTCATGGTCTGAATCACGGCTATGCCGGGATCATTCCCCCGGCCCGACCGCCCAACCACCTGCGTAAGCAGTGAAAACGCCCGTTCATAGGCGCGGTAATCCTCCGAATAAAGCGCCCCGTCGGCATTCAGCACCCCCACCAGCGTCACGCCTGGAAAATCCAGCCCCTTCGCGACCATCTGCGTGCCCAGCATAATTTGATATTCGCCGCCCGNNCAATAAAGCGCCCCGTCGGCATTAAGCACCCCCACCAGCGTCACCCCGGGGAAATCCAGCCCCTTGGCGACCATCTGCGTGCCGAGCATTATATTATATTCACCGGCGGCAAAGGCGGCGAATTTCCGCTCGTGCGCAAATCTTGAAAGGGTCGTGTCAGCGTCCATCCTGAGGATTTTCGCCTGCGGGAACAGGCCTTCAAGCTCCTGCTGGGCGCGCTGGGTGCCGCAGCCCGCGTATTTTATGTGCCCGCCGCCGCATTCGGGGCAGCTTTCGGGCAGAGGCCTCGAAAATCCGCAGTAGTGACAGAGCAGCCTGCCGTTTGCCGAATGGTAGGTAAGCGAGATACTGCACTGCGGGCAGGTCATGACATGTCCGCAGGATCGGCAGGAAACAAAGGTATTGTGCCCGCGACGGTTGAGCAGTAAAATCGCCTGCTTTCCGTCCTTCAGCACACCCGACAGGCTTTCGGTCAAAGTGGCGGAAAATACGCCGGTGTTGCCGCGCATTATTTCCTCGCGCATGTCTGCCGTGATAACGCGGGGCAGTCTGGCTCCCCCGTACCGCTTTGACAGGATTACGAGCTGGCAGCGGCCTGTTTTCGCCGCGCTGTAGGTTCCTATACCCGGCGTCGCGGAGGCTAAAAGCAACATCCCTCCGTGAAACGCGGCGCGGAAGCGCGCGACCTCCCCCGCGTGAAAACGCGGCGACGCTTCGGATTTATAGGTGTGCTCCTGCTCCTCGTCCATTATTATAAGCCCTAAATTATCGCAGGGCGCAAAGACTGCCGAGCGGGTACCGACCGCGATGACCGCCTCCCCGCTTTTCATCCGCTTCCATTCGTCCACGCGCTGCCCGAGCGACATCGCGCTGTGAAACACCGCCACCCTCCCGCCGTAGCGTGCGTAAAAAAGCGACAGTGTCTGCGGGGTCAGCGCGATCTCCGGCACCATGACTATAACCGAACGCCGGTCTTTTATCACATGGTCGATAAGACGCAAGAACACCTGTGTCTTGCCGCTGCCGGTCACGCCGTAAAGCAGCGACACCCCACCGTTCTTTTTTTCGTAGAGGGAAAGCAGGCTTTCGTAAGCCCCGCTCTGTTCCCCGGTCAACACCGTATCCGCCGTATTCTCCGGCGGCGTAATATCATAAGGCCTGCGGTAGACCTCACTTTCAAAATATTCAATAATCCCCTTTTTGTGCAGCGTGTCCGGCACGGCACGGGTCACACCCGCAAAATAGATGAGTTCCTTCACCGAGGCGCTTCCGGCGTCCCTCAGCAGGTTTATCACGGATTTTTGCTTGTCGGTAAGCCCCTGCTCCTCCTCGGGATCATAGTCCTCCTTAAGCCTCGCCATCTGCACCGTCGCGTCCCCGACGCGGCGCACCGCGCCGTCCAGCCTTTCGACAAGACCCTTTTTACACAGCCGTTCGGGCATATCGTCCGCTTCGTCCAGCCCCATTATTTCCATGAGCCTGTCCCGACTGACCGCCACCCGGCTTTTCATAAGCCATGAAAGCATACGGCGCTCGTCAGCGCTCAGCGCGGGATTCTCCGCCGCGCTCTCGTCCGCAGTTTCGGCTATGCGGTAAGAAACCTCCATGCGCAGGCTGATACCGGCTGGCAGCATGGCTCTGTAAGCGTCAAAAAGAGTACAGAAGGTATGCTCCTTTAACCAAATGCCCAGCTTTATCATCTCACCGCTTAGCACCGGACTTTTGTCCAGCACCTCGGATATCGGCTTGAGCTTTAATATATCCTCTCCCGGGCCGAGCGACATAATAACGCCCTGCCGCTTGCGGTTTCCCTTTCCGAACGGTGCCAAAACCCTGCATCCGGGCCGAGCCGTCGGCACAAGCGGTTCAGGGACAAGATAGTCATATGGCTTGTCAAAATGAAAAGCTGTCTCGGCAACCGCTACTTGCGCGACGACAGTTTTCATGACAAGCCACCCCTAATATTAATATATGCGCCGATACTGTTCTTCTCCGGCGCCAGCCTTAACCAGATCATACAGCGCCAGATCCACCGGCTTTTCGGTGGGCGCGTCGGTATCCCCGGCCATTTGATCGGCGATTTTGCGCGCGTGGCGTGCGACGTCTATCACCAGCTGATAGCGGCTGTCATACATTTTGAGAAGTTTGCCAATTGACGGATTGAGCATCCTTTAGCACTCCCTTCACTGTTTCGGTCATATTTTCAGCGCGGCAGCCCTGCGCTTCAACAACGCATTCAAGCTGGCGCACGGCATTTTGCAGCCGGTCATTTATAATTATATAATCGTAAGAGCCTGCGCATTCCATCTCCCTGAGTGCCTCGAGCAGGCGCTTTTGCGCGGTTTCTTCATCCTCGGTGCGCCGCCCGGCCAGCCGTTCCCCAAGCTCCCGCATGGACGGCGGCATTACAAAAATGCTCACCGCATCCGGCAGCTTTTTTTTGACATGCCCGGCACCATTTACATCAATTTCCAATATGACATCGGCTCCGCTTTGCAGCCAGGCTTCCACCTGAGCGCGCGGAGTACCGTAGTAGTTTCCTAAATAAGTATTATACTCTAAAAACTCACCGTTATCAAGCATTCTTAGGAATTCGTCCTTGGTGATGAAATTATAATGCGAACCGTTTAGCTCGCCCGGTCTCGGCGCTCTTGTTACCGACGAGACAGAAAGCTTTATTTCGGGGCGTTTTTCCATAAGAGCTTTTATCAGCGTATCCTTGCCCGAGCCCGAGGGACCCGAAATTATAAAAACCTGCCCGGGTTTATTCATCGTCCAAAAGCTCCTCCTCGCATTCGGTTTCCTCCCCGCCCTGCGCGAGCCGGTTCGCCACCGTTTCGGACTGCAGATAGGTCAGCACTATATGGTCGCTGTCGGTGACTATAACAGCGCGGGTGCGCCTGCCGTGCGTCGCGTCTATCAGCATGCCGTTTTCCTTGGCTTCCTGAATAATGCGCTTTATAGGCGCCGACTCCGGGCTGACAATAGCCACCAAGCGGGATGCCGACACCATATTCCCGAATCCAATGTTTATAAGCTTCATCACGGTCTCCGTTCCGCCGCGCTGTGCGGCCTTATCTGGCGGGGATATCGAGGATATTAGGTAAGCTATGATTAAAAATACGAAAACATGTGTTTCGTGCAGGGAACGACCCCCGTGTCGTTCCGCCGATATTTACCGGCTGCTCCGGGGCGACGCGCCCGGCGTTTTTTCGGGTTCGGGCGCTCGGCGCTCTATCAGGCACGCCTCGTTCGCCCTCCCTCCTCCGAAAAAAGTTCCTCCGGCTCTGACAATCGCCTGATTTGGATTCCCCCCAAATCTCTTTAGGCGATTCTTTCGCCTCCGTCATTTTTCCGGGCTCGGGCGCTCGGCGCTTTATTCTATATTCTGTACCTGCTCACGGATTTTTTCAATCTCCGATTTTATATCCACGACCCTGCCCGCAAGCTCGGCGTCCTGTGCCTTCGAACCTATGGTATTGGCCTCGCGGTTCATCTCCTGCACTAGAAAATCCAGCTTGCGCCCGACCGGTTCTTCCGCCTCGAGCATTGTCCGCATCTGGCCGATATGACTGCGCAGCCGCACGGTTTCTTCAGATACGGCAATTTTGTCGGCAAAAATCGCCGTTTCGGCAAGCAGTCTTTGTTCGTCAAACTGTACGTTCTCAAGCAGTTCACGCATTCGCTCCTCAAGCTTGGCGCGGTACTCCAGCACAGTCTGGGGCGAGCGCTCCTCGACATAATCCACATGAGCCAAGATTGTCCGCATACGGTCATCTATGTCTTTTTTCAGCCGTTCACCCTCTGTCAGGCGCATGTCCACAAGCGATTCGCAGGCTTCTCTCAGCACCGGCTCCACCGCCTGCCACACCGCCTGCTCGTCCTCGATTTCCCTTCTCAGCGACAGAACGTCCGGATATCTCGCCAAATCATGCGCGGTGACATTGTTTGCCACGCCGCATTCCCGCGCTATGCGCTCGAGCGCGTCGAAATAATCCTTTGCGAGCGACGCGTTGACCTTTACCGCGCCGGACTCCGATTCGACTATGTCAATGTTGAGATAGACGTCGACCTTGCCTCTAGAAATCGAGCCCTGCAAAAAGGCTTTGATTTTATCCTCAAGAAAGGAGTATATTCGCGGCATTCTCGCGGAAAATTCAAAATAGCGGTGGTTGACCGATTTAATTTCCATCGTGACGTCCATGCCGCTGTGGCTGCCCTCGGCCCGGCCGTAACCAGTCATGCTTTTCAAACAGACATTCATCACCTTTCAAGTCGTCGGGATATTACTCCGGCAAATTGGCACTTCAAATTTCCTACATTTAAGTATCGGAGTAATATAATTAGTATCACTTTCAGATTATATTATAATACCAAAAAGTGACTCCTTTTGTCAATGGGGAGCACGCGCATTTTCATGGCAAAGATGCGTGAAGTTTTGTTGCATTTAACAGGCGTCTGTGGTAATATTATTCCGATATCAAAATGCCGGAATAATGCTGGAATAATATTAGTTTCCAACATATTTTTTAGAAATTCTCAATGATAAATCCCCGGGAGGCGCGGACATGACCGGATATATGGTACAGACCGAACGGATTTTAGACAATTTCAGACTTATTAAAAAACGGGTGGGCAAAACCCTTATCATCCCGGTGCTCGCCGGCAACGCGTTCGGTCTGGGCGACGTCGCGGTCGCGCGTATGCTGGCCGAGGCGGAGGGTATACGGCTGTTCGCCGTTTCCCGGCTGGAGGAAGCCGAGCGGCTTAAAAGCTCCCTTCACGGCATCGACGTGCTGCTTACCACGCCTTACACAACCGAGCAGGATCTTGAAAAGATAATCCGCGCGGACATAATCTCGTCGGTCGGCACCAACGAAACCGCCGTGCGCCTTTCCGGCATAGCCGCGCGCATGGGGCGAAAGGCAAGGGTTCATCTCAAGTTTGACACCGGCTGCGGCAGAACCGGCTATCTGCCGGAGGACGCGACAAAGGCGGCGCAGACGCTTAAATTCCTTGACGCGCTGGCCATAGAGGGCACCTACACCGATCTTTTGGGAGTAAAAAAAGAAAAGAAAGCCCGTATCCAGTATGAACGCTTTCAGCAGATTCTGCGCAGTTTTTCCAGAGAGGGACTGCCCTATGGCATGACGCACATAGTTTCCACCGGCGGGGCAATGCTCTTCCCATGGGCCAAAATGGACGCGGTGCGGGTCGGTGAGGGACTCACCGGGCGGCTTGAAATCGCGGATAAATGGGGCTTTAAAAAGGTCGGGCGGCTGGTTTCCTATGTGTCGGATATCCGCTGGGTACCCGCCGGACACACTGTTTCGGAAAACGGGGCTGTGCGCATACGCAAAGCCACTAAAATCGCGGCGGTGCCGGTCGGATATGCCGACGGACTGTTTGTCGGTCGCAAACGCGGCTTCGCGCTTTACGGCAGAAGAAAAGCCTTTTGTGAAATTGCGGGCAAGCGCGCGCAGATAATAGGCCAGCCCGGCTATACCACCACCATCATCGACGTCACCGACATCGAGTGTACTCCGGGAGATATGGCGTCGTTTGACGTCAGCCCGTTTTACGTAAATCCAAGTGTGAGGCGGGACTATGTCTGAGCTGCCGCTCTTTGACGCTATAAAGCGGCATCTGGCCGAAAACCGGTCGCGCTTTCACACGCCCGGGCACTCGGGGCGCACCGCAAGCCTTTATCCCCTAAGCGGGATTTTGCCCTACGATTTAACCGAGATCGGTGAACTGGACTCGCTGTATGAAGCTACGGGCGTCATTGCTGAATCGGAGGTTTTGGCCGCGCGGGTTTTCGGGTCGTACTCTACCCTGTTCAGCGCCGGAGGAGCCACGCTGTGCATCCAGGCCATGCTAAGCCTTGCCGCAAAGCCCGGAGACAAGGTTTTGTTTTCAAGGAATCTTCACCGCTCGGCTATAAACGCCTGCGCGCTTTTGGATATTCATCCCGTATTCGCCTACCCCGGCCAAAACGGCCGGATACCGCCCGAGGAGATAAATCGACTTTTGGCTTCGGCGGATATAAGCGCGGTGTATCTCACCAGCCCCGACTACTACGGCCGGCTGCAAAGCATATCCGAAATCGCCGCCATCTGCGAAATTCATAATCTGCCGCTGCTTGTGGACAACGCCCACGGCTCTCATCTTATTTTTTTTGATATGCATCCGCTGACATTGGGCGCCGAAATGACCGCCTGCTCAGCACATAAAACCCTGCCGGTTCTCACCGGCGGGGCTTATTTGAATCTGCGCGGCCAACGTTTCGCGGCGGGAGCAAAATCCGCAATGGCGGTATTCGGCTCCACCAGTCCGTCCTATCCGGTGCTGCTTTCGCTCGAGCTATGCCGGGACTGGTGCGAAAAAGAAGGCCGAAACGCTTTTTCGCGGCTTAAATCAAAGGTGGACGCTGTTCGGCATGAAGCCGTGCGGCAGGGCTTTAGATTTGAGACTGAACTGACCGATCCGGTGCGGCTGCGGTTTGATACCGGCGCTTTGGGCATTGACGCAAGGCAGGCCGCCGCCGTTTTTTTAGCGCACGGCGTACAGCCCGAGCTTGCCGACCGCTCGAACGTGGTGTTTATCCCCACCCCGTTTCACACCGAAGAGGATTTTAGCCACCTGTGCTCGGCGGTAAAATGCTTAAACCCGCTCGGGCACACACACCGCCAGTCCCCACCTCCACGCCCCGAAACGGTTTTGCCGGTGCGGGAAGCTGCGTTTGCCGCGTGGGAATTTATATCCGTAAAAAATTCCGCCGGGCGGGTCGCCGCCGGAGCGGTCTGTCCCTGCCCGCCGGGTATCCCTCTGATTATTCCGGGAGAAAAAATCGACGGAGACGTAATACTTCATCTATTGGGGTCTGGTATTGAAACGGTAAAGGTGGTAAAATAAAATCAGATCAGATATCGGAGAGGATGAATACCCATGAAGCTGATTATGGCTATTGTCAACCGAGATGATTCGGGCACGGTTTCCCGCGCGCTGACCGACGGCGGCTTTTCGGTGACAAAGCTCGCGACCACCGGCGGCTTTTTAAAGGTCGGCAACACGACATTTCTTATCGGAGCGGATAAAGACCGGGTGGAGCAGGCCATTAAAATTATTGCGGAGCATTCCCAAAAGCGCACCCAGATGATGCCCGACACCTCTTCTTACAGCAGCGATTTTATCTCGCTGCCGATTGAGGTTACGGTAGGCGGCGCAACCGTTTTTGTAATGGATGTGGAGAGATTTGAAAAGCTTTGAACCGGGTCTTGCCGGCTTTGCCGGAAACCGCCGCGCAGTCTCCTCCCTGAGGAAAATGCTTACTGAAAACCTTCTGCCGCACGCGATTTTGCTTGAAGGAGAACCCGGAACCGGCAAAAAAACGCTCGCCCGCCTTATCGCGGCGGGCACTGTTTGCACGGGGAATAATAAACCCTGCGGCGTATGCGCGGGCTGCGTCAAGGCGGCCGCGGACAATCATCCCGATATAACGGTAACACAGGCCGAGCACGGCAAGGGCATCGGCGTCGATGAGATAAGGCGGCTCAGGCAGGACGCGTTTGTGCTCCCGAACGAGGCGGCACGCAGGGTGTATATGATTTTCGAGGCCGGCAGCATGACCGAGCAGGCGCAAAACGCCCTTTTGAAAATTCTCGAGGAGCCTCCCGCGCCGGCGCTTTTTCTGCTCACCTGCACCGCGCGCTCATCGGTGCTGCCCACGGTGCTGTCGCGCGCGGCAGTCTTTTCCCTTCACCCGCCTGTCAAAGAGGAAGCCCGCGCCGCGGTTTTAAAGCTGCGGCCAAACAGCGCGGCGCGGGATATTGACGCGGCGTATGAAAGCTCCGGCGGCAACATAGGCCGTATGCTCGAGGCACTGGACGGCTCGAACGACAAGTCGGCGGAGTATGCCTCACAACTGCTGGACGCCATTACACACCTGTCCGAGCTGGAATTTTTAAAGCTTTCGGCCCGTTTTGACCGCGACCGGGCTCTGGTTTTCTCTGTGCTCGAAAGGCTTCTCCTCCTCCTCAGGGATGCCGCCGCGATATGCGCGCACAGCGGTGTTTCGCTTTCGGGCGAGCGCGATATCCCGGCCGCCGCTTCGAAATATGGCCTTTCCCGGCTGCTTTCATGCATGAAAGCGGTTGAAATCGCGATAGACGCGCGGCCCGCGAATCCGAACGGGGCGCTTTTGCTCACCCGCCTGTCAGCGGAACTGTACGCAGCGGCGGGTAAATAATTTTCCTTTTAAAATGTCATCGCCCGTGATATAATAATTTGAGATATATTTGATATATATGTTAATAATATTTGTTCCGTTTTTGGAGGATAATAAATGACCAATGTAGTTGGAGTAAAATTTAAAGAATCCGGCAAGGTATATTACTTTGATCCCATAGGCTTAGGTGTAAAGCTGGGAGATCATGTTATAGTCGAGACATCGCGCGGCGTCGAGTGCGGCGAGGTCGCCATGTCGGTAAAGTCCCTGCCGGACGATCAGATTGTAAAGCCCCTCAGGCCGCTGCTCAGATCCGCGACCGAAGAGGATAAAAAACGGCTTGCCGAAAACCGCCGCCGCGAAAAAGACGCCTTCGCCGTCTGCAATGAAAAAATCGCCGCACACGGCCTGGATATGAAGCTGGTGGACGTGGAATACACCTTTGACAACAACAAGGTGCTGTTTTATTTCACCTCCGACGGTCGGGTGGATTTTCGTGAGCTTGTAAAGGATTTAGCCTCGGTATTCAGAACGCGCATCGAGCTTCGACAGATAGGAGTGCGTGACGAGGCTAAAATGCTGGGGGGATTCGGCATTTGCGGCCAGCCGTTTTGCTGTGCCCGTTTTTTGGGCGATTTTCAGCCGGTTTCAATCAAAATGGCCAAGGAGCAGGGTCTCTCGCTTAATCCGGCCAAAATTTCCGGAATCTGCGGCAGGCTTATGTGCTGTTTAAAATATGAGCAGGACGCGTATGAATATCTTTTGAAGATAACCCCAAAGGTGGGCGCCAGTGTAAAATCCAAGGACGGCTACGGTACGGTGATAGAAAACAACCTTATAAGCGGCACGGTAAAGGTTCGCAGCAGCGCAAGTCCCGAAGCGGCCCCGCTCACCTACCGGCGGCATCAGCTGGAGTTTGAGCGGGACAAGGACGCGCCGCCTATTCCGATTCCGGAAGAAAAAGAAGAAACAACTCCGGCCGACGCGGCACCGGATTATTCCTCCTTGTGGGGCTCTGCTCCCGGCAGGGAAGAAAAACCCGTGCATCAAAAGCACCATAAAAAAAACCAGCCTGAGAGGAAAGACAAAAACAGGCCGGACAAAAACCGCAAGGCGGAATCGTCGCGCCCGGAAAAGCCTACAGGAGCCGCGCAAAAGAATTCGCAGGAACGCAGGCCCAAGCCCCATCAGGAAAAAGGGCCAAAGTCCGACCTTAAAACAAATTTGAAGGAAAAAGCCAAATATACAAAACAGCTTTCAAGAGACAAGAAAATAAGCTCGGCTAAAGCTCAGGGTGACAACCGGACGTCCGCTTTCAAGGGCGGCGAAAAGGCGGCGAAAAAGCCGTTTCATCATTCGCGTCGGCGCAAGAACCCCGATTCTCCCAAAGACCTGCCGGAGGAAAAATAACCGATTTGTTATCTTTAGCAAACAACCCGCCGCGCACTTGATTTTACTGCGGCTAATATGTTACAATCATTTTATCTTTTATCATGGAGGTGTGTCTTTATGGCCTATAAAATATCCGACGAGTGTATCAGCTGCGGCGCGTGTGAGGCTACCTGCCCCAATTCCGCTATTTCCGAGGGCGACAGCCAGTATGTGATCGACGCTAATTTATGCGATTCGTGCGGCGCATGCGCCGACGCCTGCCCGACCGACGCTATTTCCGCAGGTTAAATACATATTCTTCTATGTTTTTATCGTGAATTAGCAAAAGCCGGAGCATGACGCTCCGGCTTATTTGTAATATCCTAAATAACCTATATAACTCCCGCGCAGAAGGTTTCCATGACCGCACAGAATTTGTCGACAAAGCTGACCAAAAACGATTCCCGGTATTTCGGAGGCTTAAGCGTGCACAGCCACATGTGCTTTAAAATAATATCGCGTTCTTTTTCGTTCAGAAAAAAATTACGCTCCGCGTTTTCAAGCGCCATGCGGGGATGGACACGCAGATGCCGCAAGGCCGAAATAGGCGCTTCTTTCCGCTCATAATGAAACAGGTCGTGGAGCATGGCTCCGCGCGCGGCCGAACGGTGATCCCACCCTAAAAATCTGGCCGCTTTAAAGCTGTAGTACGCGACGTTCAGGCTGTGCTTGAGCCGCGTTGTACGGCTGTGCTGAAAATAATCCTCAAGCTTTTGTATTTCGGGATGATCAAGCAGATCTTTAACGCAGCTGAAAAACAGTTCGTCTTCCATAGAACGGGCTACGCAAAGCTCCATGCTGCCTGTGATAAACAGTTTAGCCAACCTATCATCTTCCTTTTTAATATTGTAAATTTAAAAAATAATGTAAATACGAACAANNAACATATTTCAGAATAAATTACTACTGGCAAAATATTTTTTTAAAAAAGGCATAAAATCGTATTGACATATAATATTATATAACATATAATATTATAGAAAAAATTATGATGAAGGAGGGAGCACGATTGGTATTTCCGGTTGGAGCGGCGCTTCTGGACGCATTGGTATTGTCGGTCGTTGAAGGCGAAGACACTTACGGATATAAAATCACTCAACAGGTCCGTCAGGCAATTGAGCTTTCGGAATCCACATTATATCCGGTGCTGCGCCGCCTTCAAAAAGACGATTATCTCGCAACCTATGACAAGGAATATTTGGGCAGGAACCGCCGATATTACAAGGTGACGCCAAAGGGCATACAGCAGCTTTATCTTTACCGCGAGGAATGGCTAAAATACAAGCGGCGTGTTGACAAAGTGCTTATGGAGGGGGAGACGGAATGAACAAGAACCAATTTATGGCGGAGCTCGGGGGAAAACTGTCGTCTCTGCCGGCGGAGGAACGGGACGCCGCGCTTCGTTATTACGAGGAATATTTTATAGACGCGGGCCCCGAAAACGAGCAGTCGGCCATTGACCAGCTGGGATCGCCCAAAGAGGTTGCGGACGCTATTTTAGCGGAATTCAAAAGCTCGGCACAGCCGTACTACACTTCGCCTTACGGCGAATCGGCGGACAGCGGACGGCCTGGGACAGAAAATCCGTCCGGCGCGGGGAAACCGTCAGGAGCGGGAAATCAAAACGGCACAGAGAATCAGTCCTTTACCCAGTCAAGATGGCGCGGTGTGCCAATCTGGCTGCTGCTGATCGGGGCAGTTTTCGCGTTTCCGTTTTTAGCCGGACTTTTCGGCGTCGCCGTCGGCGCGGTCGCGGCAGTCTTCGGTCTTTTGATTTCGCTTATCGCCGTTATGGCATCGCTGCTTATCGCCGGAATAGCGATTATTGTCGCGGGCTTTTTGGCGATGATGCACAGTCCCGCCATCGGATTTTTGCTATTGGGCTTCGGATTAGTGCTAAGCGGCCTTGGCATACTGCTGCTGCACGCGGGCATACTGCTTATTAAAAAAGTAGTGCCGGGTCTCATACAGTGGTTTGTCGAGCTGTGCAAAAAATTATTCAGGAAAAGAGGTGCGGTACTGTGAAAACAACCTTTAAAGTCTTTTCTATCATAGCGGCCTTTTGCATAATTTTAGGGATAATATTTATAATCGCCGGACTTTTTATGGGCGCGAATATTTTTGAAGCCGGCAAATTTATGCGTTTTCAATCGGATGACGAATTCTACCAGACCTACGACACCAACTTTGTGGATTCGATCGAGGTCGAGCTCAGCTACGGACAACTGCGTATAAAGCGCGGGGAATCGGGTGCTTCCGGTTCCCTGGTTGAACTGAGCGCGATAAATATAAAAGACGACTGGTTTGACGTCACGCGCGAAAACGGCAAGCTTACAATCAAAGACCGCGCGGGGGGCGGGCTTTTCGGCGGACGCTGGCATTTGGGTCCCGTTTCTTTAGGCTATGAGCCTATTATCAACATTGTAATTCCCCCCGGAGAATTCTCCTTTGACGGCGTAAAAATCAACGCCGGGGCGGGCGAACTGGATATTGACGACCTGAGCACGGAAACGCTGAATGTTGAGCTGGGCGCCGGCAGCACAGATATAAGCGGGCTGAAAGCGGAGCGTCTCAAGCTGTCGGGCGGCGTCGGAGAGAGCCGTATAAAAGACGCGTTTGTCGACACTGCGGAGATAAGCTCTGGGGTAGGGAAAATTGTTTTTGAAGGCGTAATTACAAACGGAGGCGATATCTCGTCGGGAGTAGGCTCTATTGACCTTGAAATTTCGGGAAAACGCGAGGACTACGGCTTCGACGTCGAAACCGGCCTCGGTGAATGCAGAATAAACGGGGATTCCTTCCGCGGATATCACGAACCGAACGCAGATATCACCAAGCGTTTTGATCTGGAATGCGGCGTCGGTTCTATAGATATGGATTTCGTCGAGTAATATATTGTAACATGTCCTTGCGGATAGAACTCCGCAAGGACATGTTAAGCTTTTAGATTTCAAGGTATAGCAGGGGCGGCTCCGTTATGCTTTGATTCGTTCATTCTCAGAAAAAAATTAAAAGTTTACGGTTTTGTCTCATATACTGTAAAAAAGTGTGCTACAATAAATATAAAGAGAAATCGCTATTGTGAAACGGAGGTTTTTTTATTGAAGCGTTTATATAAAATTGAAGAAGGCAGAATGATCAGCGGCGTGTGCGGCGGCATTGCGGAATATTTCGGCGTTGATCCAAGTCTTGTGCGTTTGGGCTGGGTTTTGTTCGGCTGTCTGGGCGGCTCAGGAGTTATAGCTTATATCGCGGCCGCGATTATATTGCCGGACAAAAGTAAAATAATCTAGCGTCGAGCGCCCGAGCCTGAAAAATCGGAATTGTTCATGCGGTGTTCCGTATGAACAATTCTTGTTTTTTTATTTTAATGTGCTATAATTAGAACACTTTTAAAAAGAGAGGCGCCGAAATGCGAAAAAAGTCTGGACAAATCGGTAAAAATCCGATTCTTTTAGAATATGTAAGAGATCTCGTCTATTTGAGCTATCTCGAGCGCGGACGTGCGTGGCTGTTTCCCGAGCGGTGGTTTTCAAGGCTTATTTCAGGATTTTACTATGCCGGCACATCTTTTATACTGCTGCTTAATGTCGTAAATCTTCTGGACTATTCTATAAGGCTCAATGATATTCATATAAACGGCGAGCTTTCAGAGCAGATTCCCACACTTTACAGCGGCGTCTTTTTGGTGGTTTTATGCACCCTGCTACTGACCTGCGCGGCGGTTCTCATACGCATAAAAAAAATTACCGCCGGATTCTTCATCGCGGCGGGTGGCAATATTATTCTGCTTGTTCATTATATCCAGCAGCTGCTCTCCCCTTACAGCGGATTAAACGGCGTTTCGGCCTTTTTGCTGCGCGGTGCGCTGCCCATTTTTATAACGCTGCTTGCCTGCTCCGTTATATTTTTGATCAACCGTATATACAAGCGACAGGAAAACCGCGTATATGACCGGGAGTTGCAACGGCTTAAAAACGATTATGCTCCGAAAGAAGAATTTTTAAGCGGCAAGCAGTGGGATGCCATATTTGAAGCGCTGAGAATCGAGCTTTACGGCGAGGACGGGGAAGAATGACGCACAACGACTAAAACTCTGTGGTCACCTGCTTTACCTTTCCCATCAGCACAACTTCAGACGCGCTGAGCTGCTGCGTCTGATAGTTCGGATTTTGCGGGATCATGGCAAATGTAACCGGATGCGTTTCTAAAATGGCAAGCCTGCGCACTAAAATCCGGCTTTCGTCCTTTCTGAAAAAACAAACCAGATCTCCGGTTTTATAATTTTCCATATTCTCGGCTCTGGAAAATAACACGCGGCTGCCCTTAACAATGAGCGGAGCCATGGCGTTGTCCCGTACCTCGATGTTATTTTCGCTTTCGATTTGATTCACCAGCTCCATGCTGCTTTTAATCGGGTCAGCCGAATCATTGCTTTGAAGCTGCATTACGAATTTGCCGATCACCGTGTCGGTGAATTCCGAAAACAGCTCAGCAAACGGAAGCTTTTTATAATCATCCATTAAAACACTCCGCTGGATGTCATCGGCGTCTTCTGCAAGCTCGGCGGAAATCGCGCTGGACATATAGTCTCTGAAATAGCTTTTCAGATCGCGCAGGCATTCGGGAGCCTTATCAAGATACGCCTGAATGACTAAAAGCTGCTCGTTTTCCTCACCGAGCGCCCTAGCAAGCGCTCTTGAGACCGATTCTGAGGCCGTGCGCTGCTCAAGGGGATTTCTGAGCAAGCTTATGTAAGCAGGCGTAAGCTTGATTCCCTCTTCCGCGCATGCGTCACAAAGCTCTTTGTTGCTGATTCCCGCGTTTTCAATCAACTGATTAAGTAAACTCGCATACGGCATAACGAGCCGATCCCTCCTCAAAAAATACAATCAACCACACTTAGAATCACATTATTCCAGATTCTATTATAACCCATTTCGACATTTTTGTAAACACATTAAACAAAATTGAATTGCACAATAAAAAACATCAAAAGATGGTATTGTTTACTATAGTCAACCACTTGAGATATGGCGCAGGATTTTTTCAGGGAGATTTTAAGTGATTTGACCATACCACCTTAAATGGCAAAATGCTCTAAAATCTAAAATAACCTGCCGACAGGCAGGTTATACTAGAACCATTTCAAAAC
>DOZQ01000045.1:0-4613 GCA_003517915.1 Oscillospiraceae bacterium
CATATGTCTCCTGCTCCCCGTTCCACGTGCCTATCGCAAGACTCGCGGCGGCTCAGGCGGCTATCCGCAGTAGGGATGAGAAAAAATAAGAACCTCACGCCACACACGAAAGCAAATCTTTCGGTGGCTGGAAGAACCTTGCCGCTATGCGTAAAATTGCCTGAAAAGCTTGATTCTAAGCGGTTTTTCGGCATTTCCCGGACAATTGAATGATGTATGTAGGGGGACGCTTCGGCGTCCCCCTCACTGTTTTTTATAGAAACAGCGGCTTTGTTTTTCCATCATAAACAGGGCAACGGTGGCCAATATTCCGAATTTAGAATTGATTTTGCGCCCTCCCTGTGCTATACTTTTAGCTGAAAATTTATGTTCATACTAAGGAGGCGTTGCCGATGAGCGAACAAGCAGACACTTACCAGTCGCAGGGCAAACGCCCATTTACGGCCATAGAATTATTTGCCGGAGCGGGGGGACTGGCTCTCGGTGTAGAAAAAGCAGGATTTGACACACTCGCCCTTATAGAATTTGACAAAGATGCCGCTGACACGCTTAAATACAACCGTCCGTCTTGGAATGTATGCTACGATGATATCGCGAATGTCTCCCCGCAAGATTTGCCCACTCTCTATGGTTTGGAAGTCGGTGAATTGGATTTACTATCGGGGGGTGCGCCTTGTCAAGCGTTTTCCTATGCCGGAAAACGCTTAGGGTTAGAGGACACAAGGGGGACACTGTTTTATCATTACGCCATATTTCTACAGAAACTTCAACCAAAAATTTTTTTATTTGAGAATGTCCGGGGATTACTAACTCACAATGGTGGCAGTACATACCAAACCATCCTTGAAATATTTGAACAAACGGGATATGCCATTCAAAATAAAGTATTAAATGCTTGGGATTACGGCGTTGCCCAAAAGAGGGAACGGCTTATTACTATGGGTGTTCATAATAACTTGGTTGGAAAAATCAAAATAGAGTTTCCTACAGTGCATAAATACAAACCTGTATTGCGTGATGTATTGCAGGATGTACCCAAAAGCAACGGAGCGCAATACTCGGAATACAAGCGAAAAATCTTTGAGTTCGNNTATTTGAAGTTAAATTGTGAGAAGCGAAAAATCTTTGAGTTAGTTCCTCCGGGCGGCTATTGGAGGGACATTAATCCGGATGTGGCAAAAGAGTATATGAAAAGTTGTTGGTACATGGGGGGTGGCCGAACAGGTATATTGCGTCGTCTTTCTCTTGACGAACCCTCATTAGCAGTTTTAACTTCACCCTCGCAAAAGCAAACAGACAGATGTCACCCGTTAGAACCTCGCCCGTTCAGTATTCGCGAAAATGCTCGTATTCAATGTTTCCCTGATGAATGGCAGTTCTGCGGTAGCGTGGGTAGTCAGTACAGGCAGGTCGGTAATGCCGTACCCGTCAACCTTGCCTTTGAGATAGCAAGGGAAATATATAAATGTTTGGAGGGCGCATTTGTGTCAGGATTAAGTTTTATCTCGGACGCGGATTTCCGCAAACATATTGAATTAACAATTAGGCAGTACGGTGAAAAACTGAAGCCATATGACTTGAAACTATTCAATAGCAATCTTGTAGACCCCATAAAGTTGATTTTTGACAAAACAGTCTATCGTTACAGTTGGGAAGAAATCATAAAAAACGAAATATTCCGACAGCGTGACAAGAGCAGCAATAATGATATTGGATATTTTCACCAGAGAATATTTCAATATATATCAGGCTGTACAGTTCCTGCGGTGGGATGGGATGTTATTTTTACGCCGGAAAACGGGGTAGTCCTGCCGGACGGCGGCAGAGTAAAAACCGTCTATGTAGAAATGAAGAATAAGCACAATACTATGAATTCCGCATCCAGCGCAAAGACCTATATGAAAATGCAGGGACAGTTATTGTCTGATGACGATTGCGCTTGCTTCTTGGTTGAAGCGATTGCAAAGCGTTCACAAAATATAACTTGGGTAGTTAGTGTTGACGGCACAAGGCAGAAGCACAAACGCATTCGTCGTGTGAGTATGGACGAGTTTTATAGCCTTGTGACGGGACAAGCGAATGCGTTTTATGATATGTGTATGGTTTTACCATCTGTCATAGAAGAAGTTGTCAATAGTTCCGCTGCGTCTGATATTCCGAATGATACCGTTATCAACGAATTGCATGCAATAACTGAACAAAAAAAAGGGTCTTTTGCTCTTGCGCTGTATATGTTGGGATTTGGTTCATACAAAGGGTTTGATAGCTGATAGGCGAGCTACCAAATCATGCCGATAACGAATACTACTAAAGAGTGTCGATATTACTGACGCCCTTTTTATATTAGTGCTTTAGCAAGAAACAAAAATGCCCCCGCTTCACGTTTTGTAAAGCGGGGGCATTTTAGATTGCTCTACTCTCAGGGCAGAAAATCTTCAAAATCCTCAAACGGATTAGGCTGCCCGTCGGGATTTTCAGGCAGAGAGGGAAGCTGGCTTTCGGCCGGCTTATTGTAACTCGACTCGCCCCTGTCCTCTATCAGCTTGACGTCGACCTCTCTTGACTGCCGCAAGTCCTGCGAATAAACCGTAAGGGTTATCTCATCGCCCGGCTTGCTGGATTCGATTATGTCCAGCACCTCGCCTCCGCCGACAATTTCCACCCCGTTTATGTGAGTGATGATCTCGCCGTTTACGGCCTTGCCGCTCAAATCGCTGTCCTCTCCGACACTTTCAATGTACAGGCCGCTGGGCATATCGTTTTGGCGGGCGGAAACAATATCCACCGCTGTGTAGGTAATTCCAAGCCGCGCCCGATCACGCACATAGCCGTAGCCTACCAGGCTGTCCAGCACATTTTTTGCCGTCACCGACGGAATCGAGAATCCAATACCCTCATAGCCCGAGGAAATAATCTTTGAGGAGTTGATCCCCACAACCTGCCCATACAGGTTTATAAGCGGGCCGCCGGAATTTCCGGGATTAATCGCCGTGTCGGTTTGAATGCACTTCATTGAATAAGCCCCGGCCTCGGAGCTCACCCGGCGGTCTATTCCCGAAACAATGCCCATCGTCACGGTTCCGGCCAGCGACAGCCCCCCGGGATTGCCGATTGCGATAACGCTTTCCCCGATTTCAAGCTGGGCGGAATTGCCGAACTCGGCCGGCCTTAAACCTGTGGCCTCCACCTTGAGTACCGCGAGATCACTGCGCGCGTCTCCCGCGACATATTCGGCGTCCATTGTCGTCCCGTCTGAAAAAACGATTATAAATCTGGGATTTGTGATGCCTGTGTAAATATGGTCGTTCGTGAGAATATATCCGTCGCTTGAAATAATGACGCCGGTCGCCGCACTGCCGGAGGAATCATCCATGCTGTATACGGCGATGCCCACGACCGAGGCGTTTACTTTTTCGGCGGCCTGCGCGGCCGAAAGCGCCGCCGTGCCGACCGGCTTGTCCACAATCGGCACATCGACGTCCCCGCCTATATTGCCCGAAGGCGGGGGAAGAAGATCCTCAGAGGAATGGTCAGGCAAAGACGGACCGTCTGAAGGCGGAACCGGGGGAAGCAGGGAACCGCCGGAATTTTGGGCGGCGGGGGGCTCACCGTCTTTGCCCATATAATAACCGACCGTCAGGCAAAGGGTCGCCACAAGTAAAACCGACAGCAAAATACAAAATACCGCAAGCCCGGTATTGCGTTTTTTCTTTACTGGGCGTACCGCTGACGCTCCGGGAGCCGGAGAGCCTGTGCGGGGCGCGGAAAGATAGGGAGACTCGGGGTAGCTGGGCGAATAGCCTGCGGGTGCTCCTGGAGGAATAGGCGGCGCGGGTGGAGTAAACGTTCCTGTGCCATAAGGGGGAGGGGCGCTTTGCGGGGCTGCGGGCTGAGCGGGCCGGGACGTATCCCGCGCGGGGATCTGCTCCGGGTTCTGTCCGTAGCGGGCGAGCGGAATGCGCCGCTCTTCCTGTTTTTGCTGAAACGGATTTTCCGGAGCCTGCATCAAAAATCCCTTCGGCAGCTCATTTTTGGAATCATAAAGATTCTTTTTGAGTGATTCCTGTTTGGAGCGTTCCTCCTCCGACTGGATTTCATGCAGAGCCTGATCCAGCCTGGCGGCCGCGCTGTTGTCCGCTTCCGCGCCTTCACCACCGAAATCACTCTCTTTTAAAAGGCCGGCGGATTCGAGAATCTCATCCCACGGCTGTTTTTTTGGAGCGCCTGCGGATGCCGGCTCGGAAGTTTCGGTCTGAGCTGTGCTTTTAATAAATTCGTCCCACAGCTGTTTTTCCGGCGTGGGCTTTACCTCCGCTCCCGCGCTTTCGGCGCTTTCAGCACCTTCGCCGGGGGGCGTTGCTGTGGGCACGGCGGGTTCCGCTTCCCGCTGCGCCTCGGGCTGAGAGACGTCCAGCTCCGGGTTATCCGGTCTGCCGTTTTCAAATTCGTTCATACTATTCCCTCCGTAAGCATCACTCTGTGTTATGACTTTCGCTCACCGGCCTTCGCCGGCTTATGCAGTCTTAATGTCACCTCAAACTCGGTATAATTCCCCTGCACGCTTTTAGCGGTGATGTGTCCGCCGTGCGCGCCGACAATCGACTTTACAAGAT
>DOZQ01000045.1:4788-4985 GCA_003517915.1 Oscillospiraceae bacterium
ACCTGATGTATCAGATCGGGGTCGGCGCTTATAACCGCCGGACACAGGCTGTCGGTGCCTTCTATTGTCAGCTTCTTTTCTTCTATTCTCTGCTCGAACGAAAGAAGGGTGCGAAGCAGGGTTTCGGAAAGATCAAACACCTCGGGATTCGTCTTCATCTCGCCCGCCTCAAGCCGTGACAGCGAAAGCATGGAGGT
>DOZQ01000045.1:5044-5808 GCA_003517915.1 Oscillospiraceae bacterium
ATGGTGGTCATAGGAGTTTTAAGCTCGTGCGAAACGTTCGCGATAAAGCTGCGCCGCATCTGCTCAAGCATCGCCAGCGACGAGGCCATATTGTTAAACGCGGACGCAAGCTCGGAAAGCTCGTCGTTTTCACCTATTGTCACGCGCTTTGAAAAATCCCCGCGGGACATGCGCCTTGCCGCGTCGGCCATCATCCTCAGCGGCTTTGTTAGCCTCGCGGTGAGCATATAGGCCACGGCTATAACGAAAAAGAGCACCAGCACCGCCGAGAGAATAAACATCCTGAAAAGCTCAAAGACATAGTCTGTAAGCGCACCCGAGCTGGTAGAGGCGAAAACCGCGCCGGCGACACTGCCGTCACGGTAATACATCGGCACCGCGACAGTGTAGTAATTGGTCTCGAACATGCCGTCAAGCGTGCCGGTCTCGTCATAGGTGCCGGTGGTTGCCAATGCCATAATCCTGTCTGATATAAGCCTTGCGCGGTGCCTGCATGGGCGCATATTCGCGTTGTCGCTGCAAAGGACGGTCTGACCGGAGGTATCGACAATGTAGATGTCGCCCTCAATGGTTTGGGAAATGGTCAGCAGCACCTGCGACAGCCGGGTTCTCGAATCCAGCGAAAGCGGCAGATACTGCTTTGCCAGAGAGGAAACCGACGCGGAGCTTTCATACAGCATCGACCGGTTTTCCTCTGTCCAAAAGCGGCCGAGGAAGCCCAGCAGCAGCGATCCCAAAATCGCGAAGCTGACCAGAACTATGGT
>DOZQ01000045.1:5850-6611 GCA_003517915.1 Oscillospiraceae bacterium
ACTTCAAATTTGTAGCCCACGCCCCATACCGTTTTAAGCGACCACTGCTCCGAAACGCCCTCGAGCTTTTCGCGCAGGCGCTTTACATGCACGTCCACGGTGCGTGAATCCCCATAATAATCAAATCCCCACACCTCGTCGAGCAGTTGGTCGCGGGTAAACACACGGTTGGGATTACTCGCCAGATGATAGATAAGCTCGAGTTCTTTGGGCGGCGTGTCTATCTGCTTGCCGTTCACCGTCAGCTCGTAGTTGGTCAGGTTGATAGACAGCTTATCATACTGCACCTCGCCTGTGCTCGCGGTATATGTCCGCCTGAGCACCGCCTTTACGCGGGCCATGACCTCTTTCGCGTCAAAGGGCTTTACTACATAGTCGTCCGCTCCCAGCTCCAGCCCCAGCACCTTGTCGAATGTCTCACCCTTGGCGGTCAGCATGATTATGGGCACGCCCGAGCTTTTGCGAATTTCTCTGCAAACCTGCCAGCCGTCCAGCTTGGGCANNAGCATAATATCCAGCAAAATAAGATCCGGCGAAAGCTCACCGAAAACCTCGACCGCCTTTTCCCCGTCATATACAATCGTGGTCTCATAGCCGTCCTTTTCAAGATAAAGCCTGAGTAGCTCACAAATATTAGTGTCGTCGTCAACGACCAGTATTTTTGCCGCCATAGCCTTCTCACATCCTTATAAGCCTATTATTAAAAGTATAGTGCAAAAACGCGTTTTTTTTATGAACGAATTTTTAACCTTTGAGAAAAA
>DOZQ01000263.1:0-4143 GCA_003517915.1 Oscillospiraceae bacterium
TCATCTCCGATATAGCCGGCTTCGGTAAGGGATGTTGCGTCCGTAATAGCAAGAGGAACCTGCAATAGGTTTGCCAGTGTTTGGACTAAAAAGGTCTTGCCGCTTCCGGTCGGACCGAGCATCAGCATATTGGATTTTTCAATGGCGACTTCATGAAAACCGGTAGTATCCTTACCTTTTTCTTCTGACAGAATCCGTTTGTAATGGTTGTAAACGCCAACCGACATAATCTTTTTGGCACGTTCCTGACCGATGACATAATCATCCAGCTTACCCTTGATAATATGCGGAGCAGGAAGCTTTGCAAAATCCAATTCCGGTATTTCTTTTTTCTCCTCTTTTTTCTTTTTCTTTACCGTCTTTACCGGCGGTGCCATCATGTTAAAGAGGGATTCGTCAAGCTTGATATTGTTTAAATCAATATGTGTCATTCCGGGGGCTTTCGGTGCGCCTGTCAAACCCCTCATATCAATGTGATCAAATGTTTTCTGCATACAATCTGAACAAATCGTAATATTGTTCGGTATACTGATCATCTTTCCGGCTTTGCTCTCCGGGCGGCGGCAGAGATAACAAATTTTTTCGTATTCATCCTCTTTTTTGTTTTCTTCTTCTTTGCCTGCATCTTCTATTATTATATCATTGTCACTCATATGAATCCCCATTCTTTCACATGTTTCCTGTGTAGGTCATTTCTGAAAACCTGAATCAATACACTTATCAATAATCCGGCGGAAACATTCCGCCAGATCCGTCTTCCCGTCCGCCCGGAGGTGTATTTCCGTCCTGTACGGGGGTTTCCAATTTATCCAGTGTGCTGTTGTCCTTTAATGTTGCTGTTACTTCCTTGCTTTTATATTCCCCGTTGTCGCTTCTCATAAGCGTAACTTTTATTTTTGTTCCGACAGCATAGCTGTTCACGATATTTTGAACGTCTGCAACCGAGGTGATTTCCCTGTCGTTTATTTTGACAATAACGTCACTGACTTTAATTCCTGCCGCTTCCGCAGCACTTCCCTTGGCAACCTCTGATACCAATGCTCCCGCCGGGATTCCGTATGCTTCGTTCACTTGGCTGGAAATATCTTTTCCTGCAATCCCTAAGTACCCTTTTTCGTCGTCTTTTAATACTTTACGTTTCACTAAATCATTGATAATCGGAATGGCTTTGCTGATCGGAATAGCATATCCCATTCCTTCCACTTCCGTCGAACTGTATTTCCCGGAATTGATACCGATTACATTTCCGTTTGCATCCAGCAATGCACCGCCGCTGTTTCCCGGATTGATTGCGGCATCGGTCTGTAATAAACGTGTTTTGTTTGTAGAGCCGTCGTCGTTTTGGAATGTTACCTCACGGTCTTTGGCGCTGATATATCCGACCGTTACCGATTGACCGTATCCCAGTGCATTTCCGATCGCGATTGCGCTCTGCCCTACTTTAAGGGCATTGGAATCACCCAGCTCCGCTACTTTTATACTGTCCTTCGTCGTTTTTTTCAGAGCGGGCATTTTAACCGAAATGACTGCCAAATCCGCTAAGGAATCTTTCCCTTTTACGGTCGCTTCTGCCGTTTCTCCGTCGCTGAACGCAACGGTTATTTTATCCGCGCCTTCCACAACATGATTATTGGTTGCAATCAATAATTCCTCGCCCTCCTGCGATACAATAAACCCGGAACCATTGCCCTGAACCTGTTTTCCGTATGATTCGCCCCAGATCGAATAAGTCTGGGTAAAGTCTTGTGTTATGGCAACAATCGAAGGCATCACTTCATCTACCAGCTTTGAATAATCATTGACCCCGTCGATTGCACTTCCGGAAATCACTTCAACGGGTGCGATCGGACCGTCATTCTTGCCAATCTTCTCGCCGGCGGAATTTTCCTCACCGGAGTTCTGTATCAAGTTGTCCATTGTGATAAAAGCTCCCGCAATGGTTCCGGTAAAGACAAGACAGAGTGCTATAATCCCTATGATTAATTTTGTATTTTTCTTTTTGGGCGGTTTATAATTATTATGATAGGAATTCTGTGAATTTTGATATTGGTACATGTTGGAGGTCTGTTGATTATTATTTCCATAACCTTGACCGGTTTCTTGATTTCCGGATAGTGTATATCCCCGGTCATAGGAATCCGGTTGCCCGTAATGATCCGTTTCACTTTCCCCGGTTTCTGTCCGGGTTTCAATTTCAGCGGTTTCCGCATCAATAATTTCATTTTCCTTATGATCTTCATTTATTCTTTCATCATCCATATTAACTTTCCTCGCTCCCGTGTTATTTATTGATATCCATTATCTTTGCATAAGAAAATGGAATAGGTTTATTATATCCAGTAAATGTGTTTACTCTGTGAAAAAGATATTTTGATATTGTGAAATGATATAAAATGAGGTATTATATACTTTAGTACAAAATTGTGCGCATCCCCCGGAGGGGCTATATGAAATGACAGTTTTTTATGTCGCTTCATATAGCATAAATCCTATCAAGTTATTTCTATGCATATTTGCTGGCAACGATACTGATTTTTGAAAGGAGATACCGTTTTGATAAAAGATAACCAAAAACTCTTGAATTTCTTTCATATATTGATAGACGCCGCCATTATTGTTTTTGCTTTCAGTATTGCGTATCATTTACGTTTTAATGAAGAAACAAGTTATTTGCTTATAAATAATATAATAGAAGGTCCCAGAGGTGTTTTCGGTAAATATGTGGAATATATGCGGCTGTTGATATTGATTGTGCCGCTCTATATTTTCTCCTATTACTTTTTTAATTTATATAATCCCAAACGTATGAAAAACCGGCGGACAGAGATTTTTAATCTTCTGAAAGCAAACGTTGTCGGAATCTTATATTGTACTTCCGCCCTTTATTTTAACAACCAAACCAGAGTCGCCAGACTTTTTATCATTATATTTTTTATTATCAATTTCCTCAGTGACAGTATTGTACGGCTTATCATCAGTTTTATCCTTAAATTTTTCCGCAAACGCGGTTTCAATAAAAAACATGTGTTATTAATTGGTTACAGCCGTGCGACAGAGAATTATATTGACCGGATCTTAGCCCATCCGGAATGGGGTTACAAAATCCACGGGATTCTGGACAACCGCCGCAAGATTGGAAAGAATTACCGCGGCGTCTACGTTATCGGTAAAATCAATGGATTGCCGAATCTATTGGAGGAAAATACATTTGATGAAATTGTGATTACCCTTGGAATCAGTGAATATGAAAATCTTGAGCGTATCGTTACTGTTACGGAAAAATCCGGTGTGCATACGAAATTTGTGCCGGATTACAATAACATCATACCCACCCGTCCCTACACGGAGGATCTCGACGGACTGCCCGTAATCCATGTACGGAACATCCCTCTTACCAGTTCATTCAATCGTTTTTTCAAAAGAGCCCTTGACTTGTTCGGAGCCACTATCGCCCTGATATTGTTTTCCGTCCCAATGCTTATTGTTTCGATTATCATCAAGGCGACCTCCCCAGGTCCCCTGATTTTCAAGCAGACACGAATCGGTCTGCATAACGGCGAGTTTGAAATGTATAAATTCCGTTCGATGAGTGTTCAGGATAAAAAGACGGAGAAAAAAGCATGGACGGTTGAAAATGATTCCCGGATAACCCCTTTCGGAAAATTTATCCGCCGTACCAGTTTAGATGAACTGCCCCAATTAATCAATGTCTTGAAAGGTGATATGAGCTTGGTGGGTCCCCGGCCGGAAAGACCTTTCTTTGTTGATATCTTTAAAGAAGAAGTCCCTCGTTATATGATAAAACATCAGGTGCGTCCCGGATTGACCGGATGGGCACAGGTGAACGGCTACCGCGGGGATACTTCCATCCGCATGAGAATCGACTGCGACCTCTATTATATAGAGAACTGGACAATGGGACTGGATATGAAGATTATTGTACTGACGTTCTTTCGGGGGTTTATTAATAAGAATGCGTATTGAAGCTTTTGTAATGCCGTGCATATGGGATATGACAAAAGACCGCCCCTTTCTATTTCTTTATCTATTATGGATATAAACATTTCTTTTCGTTTCAGTTTCGCTTCCGAAACAAATTTTTTCATTTTAATTCCCATTCTTGCGCACGTACTTTGCGCATAA
>DOZQ01000263.1:4162-10839 GCA_003517915.1 Oscillospiraceae bacterium
ACGTATTTTGTTTCACACTAATTCCCATTTGCGGAAACTCAAGAAACCAACATAAAATCAAAAAGATGGTACCAATTTAAGAAAACAGTCATATTATGTAGAAAAAGAGATGACAGCCTATCGGGCTGCAAACGGAACAGAAACCTTATTATAATGTACATTATATGACAAGTAATGATTCTAAAATTGTTAAGTCGACAAAAAATGAAAATGATTCTTATGGAGGTAATTATGAGCAAAATGTTTAAAGATTTAAAAATCAAGAGTAAATTGATTCGGACGTTTTTAATTGTTATTGCGCTATTTACAGTAGCAGCAGCGGTTTTTTTTATTGGATTGGTAATGATTATAAATGAGCTGTCCTATTTTTATAACACACCCTATCGTAATGTCAAATCAGCAATGACATATCAACGAGAGATTCAAACATCGTTAAGGTATGTTCTGATGGCTTCAACAACAGATAATTCGGACGATATTAACGGTTATTTACAGCAGGCACAAGAAGCTTTGGACAATCAAGCCGATCAGCTTTCGTATTTACAGGAAAATTCAACAGCAACAGAATTACTGACTTCAATGAAAAATGAAACGGAACAGATGATCAAACCGATCAGGGAAAAAGTGATGAACTTAATTAACGAGGGGAAAAGAGAAGAGTCAACAAAAGCATACTATGATGAATATCTTCCGCAGGCACAGGCTCTTTTGGATGATTTAGACGATATGGGGGTCTATCAGGATGAGAGGGCGGATGAGTCCTATCGCTCTGCCAATTCCATTGGTATCACAGTCGGGGTGCTTGTAGCTTTACTCGCAATATTCTGCATATTTATAACACTCTATTTCTCAAAATTCCTTTCAAAAATGATGGTCCAGCCGATGGAGGAACTGAGGATTGCCGCGGAGAAAGTGGCGGTTGGGAATTTGGATGTTGAAATTGATTATGAGGCAAAAGACGAATTCGGGATGCTCGCAAACAGTATAAGAAGTTTGATTGGCTTATTCCAGGTAATTATTCCGGATATCGAAAACTACTTAAATGAATTAGGGAATGGTAACTTAGTATTCCATACGTCAAAGGAAAGCAGTTATGTCGGAAGCTTTGAGCTGATTCTCAAGGCATTGAAAAGAATCAGGGCGAATCTGAATAATGTCATGATTCAAATCAAAGACGCTTCGGATCAGGTACAGGAAGGCGCCAATAACATGTCGGACGGGGCACAGGGATTAGCGGAGGGAGCAACCAATCAGGCAAGCTCGGTTGAAGAACTTACGGCAACAGTAAACGAAGTATCAGACCATGTAAACGAGGACGCCAAGCACGCGAAAGAGGTATCGAAAAAAGTTGAAAAAGTCGGGGAGAATGCCAAGAAAAGCCAAGAGCGTATGGAAAAAGTCGTTTCGGCAATGGAAAACATTCGCAACACCTCCAATCAATTAGAAATGATTATCCGGAGCATAGAAGAAATCGCCTCTCAAACCAATTTGTTATCCCTGAATGCGTCAATTGAAGCTGCCAGCGCAGGAGAGGCAGGGAAAGGCTTTGCGGTTGTTGCAAATGAAATTGGCAAACTGGCAAATGAGAGTGCCTCCGCGGCAAATAATACAAGGGATTTGATCCGCGTTTCGGTAGACGAAATCCATAAAGGCGATGAAGTTGTTTCAGAAACCTCCTCATTCCTGAACAGTGTTTTAGAAAGTATTACCGGAATTGTATATGCTGTCGAAGACATCAGCAATTCTTCCGAAGGGCAGGCTGTTTCAATGAATGAAATAGCAAAAGCAATCAACCAGATAGCCCAGACAACCGAAGACAATTCTGCCATTGCAGAAGAAAGCTCGGCAACAAGCCAGGAATTATTTGCCCAGTCGGAGAGCCTAAATGGATTGATCAGTAAATTTAAAGTGGAGGAACCATCAGACGGGTCGCTGAAAGACCTTGAAGAAGATCATTCCAATAATCATTAGAAAATATAACCGATAGTCTTGAAATAGTGACAAAAGAATTGCTTTGCTCATAATCACCTAAAAGGAATCATAAATGGAGATTGTTGTACTTGATGATCTCCTTTTATGATATAAATTTTTCTTTGCCGCCGGGTTTTGCAAAACACACTCCCGGCAGTGTTTGTTGTGATTTTATGATCAATTTATTAAATTAAGAATATTTTTCAGCCAACTGCGAATAGTATTAGTAAAAAGGGTATTGCTGTGGAATAGACAATCTGTCTATGTGATATATCAATACAGCAGAAAGGGATGATAGAAATGAAAGTCGAAGTGATTGACGGCTGTATTTCCTGCGGAAATTGTGTAGAGATTTGTCCGGAGGTGTTTGGGTTTAACAGTGAAGAATCGGCGGAAGTGATAGCCAGTCCCGACGGGCATGAAGATGCGGTACAAGAAGCAGCGGACAGTTGTCCGGTTACGGTCATCGTTATAGAGTAAACACAAAAGGAAAGGGTACGAAATGGAGAAAAAGATAGATTATAAGGAATATGATTTTGGAGATGAAAGAAAAGAAGGCAATGTTTCATCCAGTAATGACTGTACAGGCTCCGTGCCGGTGCCGCCTCAGTCTGATGAAGAAAAAAAAGCATACAAAAATGTTTATAAATACGAGCCGATTCCATTTGAAAAAGAAAACTCCTGAGGAACTTAGATTAACTTTACAGAACCCTAAAATAACGGTTGTTTGGTCAGCCGTTATTTTTTTAAAAAAAAGTGTTGTGAATTAATGTCAGGCATGTTAAGATGAGTTTAAGACGTAGGAAAAAATTACTAAGCTACTGTATATGGAGGTATTTTTTATGAAAAGGATAATGTTGACCGTTGCGTATGACGGCACAAATTACCACGGATGGCAGGTTCAAAAATCAGGACTGACCATCGAAGAAGTATTACATACTGTGTTACAAGAGTTGCTGGATGAAAATGTGGAAGTGATCGGTGCGAGCCGGACAGACGCCGGTGTACATGCTCTCGGAAATATTGCCGTATTTGATACGGAAACGAAGATTCCCACAGGGAATATATGCATGGCGCTGAATCAAAGACTGCCGGAGGATATCCGTGTATACAGCTCGGTTGAGGTACCGTTTGATTTTCATCCAAGACATGCGGAATCAGAAAAGACATATGAATATCTGATAGAAAACAAAAGAATCTATTCACCGATCAACCGGTTATATTCTTATTTTCTCTTTTTCCCGCTTAACCTGAAAAAAATGAAAAGAGCGGCGGCATTTTTTAAAGGGGAACATGACTTTCAAAGTTTTTGTTCGGCAGGGGGGCAGGCTTTAACTACTGTTCGTGTCATAAAGAAAATAACGGTAGAAGAACAGGACGACGGCTTGATTAAAATAACGGTAGTCGGAAACGGATTTTTATATAATATGGTTCGCATCATTGTCGGAACACTGCTTGACGTAGGGAAAGAGCGGATTGCCCCGGAAGATATTCCCGGTATTATTGAAAGCAAAGACAGGAGTAAAGCAGGTCCCACGGCGGCACCTGAGGGATTGACGCTGATTGGGATAAAATATCTTGACAAAGGCGTATGATGATTTTATAATAAGCAAGTAAATACGGTGAAGTTTTGACATGTAAAGTAATATCATGAAATGGTTGTGTTGATAAGGCAATTATGTCGTTTGAAGCTGGCGTAATATGATAGGAGTCTCGTCCTTTGGGAGTCAGGGGGAGAGGTTCCTGTTTTTATACACATATATAAAACAACAGGAAGGATGAAAGAATATGAAAGTTTATGACGAATTAGTTGCGCGGGGGCTTATTGCCCAGGTAACAGACGAAGAGGAAATCAAAGAAAAAATAAATACCGGAGAAGCGACATTTTATATCGGCTTTGATCCGACGGCAGACAGCCTGCATATCGGTCATTTTATGGCACTCTGTCTGATGAAACGGCTTCAGAAAGCAGGAAATAAGCCGATTGCGCTGATTGGGGGAGCGACAGCCATGATTGGTGATCCCTCCGGCAGAACCGATATGAGGACGATGATGACCGGGGATACGATACGGCATAACTGTGACTGTTTTAAAAAGCAGATGAGCCGTTTCATAGATTTCTCGGAAGGGAAAGCGCTTTTAGTCAATAACATGGATTGGTTAAAGGATTTGAACTACATTGATGTGCTTCGGGAAGTTGGGATGCATTTCAGCGTCAACCGTATGCTGGCGGCAGAATGCTATAAGCAACGGCTGGAAAAGGGGCTTTCATTTTTTGAGTTGAATTATATGATCATGCAGAGCTATGATTTTTTGGTTCTTTTCAAAAAGCACGGCTGCAAGCTGCAAATGGGCGGCGACGACCAGTGGAGCAATATCATTTACGGGGTTGATTTAATCCGCAGAACCGAAGGGGAGGAAGCCTACGGCATGACCTTTTCGCTTCTGCAAACCAGTGACGGGCGCAAGATGGGGAAAACCGAGAAGGGCGCCGTCTGGCTGGATGCGGAAAAAACCTCGCCATATGACTTCTTTCAGTATTGGCGTAATGTGGACGACGCGGACGTGATTAGGTGCCTTAAAATGCTGACATTTGTTTCGCTTGAAGAAATCGCGGAGTTTGAGAAATATGAGGGAAGCGCCCTCAATTCGGTAAAGGAGCGCTTGGCGTTTGAGGTGACTAAGCTCATACACGGTGAAGAGGAGGCAGTTCGAGCAAGAGATGCAGCTAAAGCCCTGTTTGTGGGTAATGTCACAGCAGAGGATATGCCTAGCACGGTTATCAGCGCTGATAAGTTTGCGGACGGAGCGCTGCCAGTGCTGGATTTACTGACCGAGTGCGGGCTTATCGCTTCAAAAAGCGAAGGTCGCCGCCTGATTGAGCAGGGCGGTATAAATATCGACGAGCAAAAAATAGGGGATGTTTACGCGGCAGTACCTATAGAGCAGTTTGACAAGGGGTATGTCGTTATAAAAAAAGGCAAGAAGATATATCACAAAGCGGCGTTGCAAAAATAGTAGTATACAGCAATAGATAAAGGCATCGGCCGGTTAGCCGATGCCTTTTGATACTTATGTGTTATTTATACACATATTTGTTTATTTATTGAACGCAGATTTAATTGCGGTTAGGGAATCGGCTGCGTTAGCCTTTGGCAGTAGAATCGAAATATCAATTTCCGATGTGGTTATAAGCCGGATATCCGCGCTTATTTCCGCCAAGGCACGAAAGACGCGGCTTGCAAAACCGTGCTCATAACGCATTTGTTCGCTGTTAACAAGGATTTTAACATTTCCGGTTGAAACCGACGGAGAGACGGAGTCATAAACCTTTCTAAGTTCCGCGACTTCTTCCAAAACCTTGGCCAAATCGCTTTCGTTAAAAGAAAACGCGAGCGCGGTGACATCACCGTGCGGAGGAGCCTGGGAAATCATATCTATGTTGACCTGTCTGTCTGAAAGGTTTTCAAACAATCGGGCAACGAAAGAAAGCTCCGACGGCGCGTTGTTTAGGATCATAAGACCCACATTTTCTATCTTTGAAATATCAGGCTGATTGTTCAATGAACTCATCCTTTCTGAGCGTTTCTATGCGTTGGCGACCAGATCGGACATGTCGTAAAGCCCGGGAGCTTTTCCCGCTAAAAATGCGGCCGCATTGATAGAACCCACCGCGAAGATGTTTTTTGAGTAAGCCTTATGCGTTAAGGTAACCACTTCATCATCGCCGGCAAATAAAATCTCATGCTCACCCACAATGCTGCCGCCCCTGACGGCATGCAGCCCGATTTCACGCTTGTCTCGTTTTTTGCGCTGGGAATGACGATCATAGACATAACGGCAGGGTTCGGGTAGAACCTCGCTTATCGAATCCGCAAGCATTATGGCGGTTCCGCTGGGTGCGTCTATCTTTTGGTTGTGATGTGCCTCGATGATTTCAATATCAAAGCCGGAAAGCACCGCCGCCGCTTTTTTTGCCAGAGAAACAAGCAGATTGATGCCCAGCGACATATTAGCGGTGAAAAACAGGGCGGTTTTTGCCGCCGCTTTTTTTATCTCATCAATTTGCGCACTGGAATAACCTGTGGTCGCAAGCACGGCCGGCGTACCTGTGTTTACCGAATATTCGAGAAGGGAGGCAAGCGCGGCGGGATGGGAAAAATCAATAATTACGTCTGCCTGCCCATTGAAATCAGCGATGCCGGTAAAAACCGGAAAAGTGCATTCTACAGCCGGATTTGGATCAACGCCGGCTATAATCTCCATGTTTTTCCGCTGGGCAATATTACTGCTGATCACGCCGCCCATTTTTCCGCCGCAGCCGCTGAGTAAAACCGACAGCATTTATTCACATCCTGTCTTTTGTATAGTTATTAGAGCAAACCGACCTTTTTCATCGCCGCCGTTAATTTTTCCTTAGCGGTGTGCTGAATCGGGACCAATGGGAGACGGCAGCCACCTACCTCCATGCCCATTAAATTCATCGCTTCTTTGATTGGAATCGGGCTGACATCCTCAAAAATCACTGCGGACATCTCAAGATAACGGTAATAAAGCGCAAGGCTTTCACGCGCTTTTCCATCAAGATAAAGCCGGCAGATGCTGTGAACCTCTTTTGGGCAGATATTAGCCAGCACCGAAATTACGCCAAGGCCGCCCAAAGCCATTATCGGAATGGTCTGGTCGTCATTGCCGGAATAAATATC
>DOZQ01000263.1:10917-15596 GCA_003517915.1 Oscillospiraceae bacterium
CCCAGCCCGGTGCGGGAAGGAACATTGTATAAAATGATAGGGGTGCTTACCTGGTCGGCGACGGCCAGGTAATGGGCGGCAAGCCCCGCCTGAGATGTCTTGTTATAGTAAGGGGTCACCATTAAAAGCGCGTCGGCGCCAAGCTGTTCAGCTTCCTTGCACAATCCTATGGCATAGGCGGTGTCGTTGCTGCCGGTGCCGGCTATGACCGGCACACGTCCTTTTACATGCTTCACCGTCGTTTTTATGACTTCAACATGTTCCTCATGGGTCAAAACGGCGGATTCTCCGGTGGTGCCGCAGGCGATTATCGCGTCGGTACCGCCGTTTATCTGAAAATCTATCAGTTCTCTGAGCTTATTATAGTTCACCGAGCCGTCTGGATGCATCGGGGTCACGAGCGCGACGCCCGAGCCGGTAAAAATAGTGTTCTTCACAGTCTCATCTCCTCTCGGTTTTTAAAAATATTGGGGTGTGGATTTTAATTAGTCAATATATCCGAGTGCGCAGAGCAGTTCCGCCGTAAGCACACCGCCGCCGGCCGCGCCGCGCAGGGTGTTGTGCGACAGGCAGACAAATTTATAGGAATACTGGGTATCGGCACGCAAGCGGCCTATTGAGATCGCCATGCCGTTTTCAAGGTCACGCTGGAGCTTTGTCTGCGGCAGGTTTTCCTCCTCGAAATAATGTAAAAACTGCTTCGGAGCGGAGGGGAGGCCAAGCTCCTGCGGCTTGCCTGAAAAGCTTTTCCAGATATCTATTATCTGCTGCTTAGATAAATTCTCTTCTAGATCCATAAATACGGCGGCCAAATGCCCGTCAGACACCGGCACGCGCAGGCACTGGGAGGTAAAGCTCGGCGCGGACGCCGGGATAATCTCGCCGCCCTCAAGCTTTCCAAAGATTTTCATAGGCTCCCGCTCGGATTTTTCTTCCTCTCCGCCTATATAGGGAATCACGTTGTCTATAATCTCGGGGCAGCTTTCAAGTGTTTTGCCCGCGCCCGAAATCGCCTGATAGGTGCTCACCAGCACCCGCCCAACGCCGTAGGGGAGCAGGGGATAGACAGCGGGTACATAGCTTTGCAGCGAGCAGTTGGATTTGACCGCGATAAAGCCGCGCTTGGTACCCAGGCGTCTGCGCTGTGCCTCAATCACGGCGGCATGCTCCGGATTAAGTTCCGGCATGATCATAGGTACGTCAGGCGTGGCACGGTGCGCACTGTTGTTTGAAACCACAGGGCACTCAAGCTTTGCGTAGGCTTCCTCCAGCTCACGGATTTCATCCTTTTTCATATCAACGGCGCAGAAGACAAAATCCACCTGCTGCGTAATGGTTTTTATATCGCCGGTCGCGTCATAAATGATCATATCCTGCATAGACTGCGGAATCGGTTTTGGCATAAGCCAGCGATCTTTTACCACGTCGCCGTATTTTTTTCCGGCGGAACGGGGGCTGGCCGCAAGGGCAGTCACACGAAACCACGGATGATTTTCGAGCAGAAGCGCGAATCGCTGGCCGACCATGCCCGTTGCTCCTATAATTCCGACACGATACTGTTTCATAGTTATCACTCCTAAAAATAGGTAATAAAAAAACCGGTTGATAACCGGTCACCATTGCAATATAATAAAAGCGTTGTCCATAAATAATGAAAGTAGCGCTCCATCATAGTGTAATGATGACAATCGCATGGCTGTTTGCCAGACGACCAGAAAACCCGAATGACCGAGCGGGACTTCTTCGGCGGTATTGCCTTTCACGCTACTTCTCAAACGACCCGGTCGGTCTTAAAGCAGGCTACTGATCTTTACCGCGCCTCTACCAGTTATTCTATTTAATTTATAATATCATCCGCGCGTTTATTTGTCAAATACATTTTATGCCACAAGCGAGGATAATGCCAATCTTTTATTGACGGAGACTTACTGATGAAAAAATCCGATTTTTATTTTGAGCTGCCCGAGGAGTTTATCGCGCAGGAGCACGCGGTGCCCAGAGACCATTCCAGAATGATGGTTTTAGACCGTGAAAGCGGGATGGTAACGCACGCACATTTTTATGATCTCACCGATATGCTTGAAGAAGGCGACTGCCTTGTGCTCAACAACACCCGTGTTTTGCCCGCAAGACTCTTCGGCATAAGGCAGGATACGGGCGCCAGAGTCGAATTTGTGCTGCTTACCAGAAGAGAAAAGGATGTTTGGGAGGCAATTGCAGGGCCGGGTAAAAAAGCGGTTCCCGGCAAAGAATTTTACTTTGGCGGCGGGCTTTTAAAGGCGGAGGTTTTGGAGATTCTGCCGGAGGGCAACCGGCTTTTAAAGATGAAATATCAGGGCGAATTTTTCCCGCTGCTCGACAAGATTGGGGAGATGCCGCTTCCGCATTACATCAAGCGAACGCTTGGCGACAACGATGAATACCAGACGGTTTACGCGGATATACCAGGCTCGGCGGCCGCCCCGACTGCCGGGCTGCATTTCACAAAGCCTATGCTTGACAAAATCGCGGCCAAGGGGGTCGGCATCGCGTATCTGACGTTGCATGTTGGGCTTGGAACCTTCAGGCCGGTTAAAGCCGAAGAGATAGAGCGGCACCACATGCACTCGGAATATTATAGCATTCCGGCGGAGACCGCCGAGCTTATAAACAAAACAAAGGTCGCAGGTGGGAGGATAGTCTGCGTCGGAACCACCGGCTGCCGCACGCTCGAAAGCGCCGCTTTAAAAGGCGGGATTACGGCATGTGAGGGCTGGACGGATATTTTTATCTATCCGGGATTTAAATTCAAATGTGTTGACAGGCTTATCACAAATTTTCATCTGCCTGAAAGCACCCTTATAATGCTTGTGTCGGCATTTGCCGGTCACCGGCAGACTATGGAGGCTTACAAAACCGCGGTGAAAGAAAAATACCGCTTTTATAGCTTCGGCGACGCGATGTTAATAAAATGACAATAATGTCATAAATTTGGAACGGGACAAAAACATATGTATAATTTAATGAAACAAGAGAATAAGGCGCGCAGAGGCCGCTTTGACACGCCCCACGGAATAGTTGAGACGCCGGCGTTTATGAACGTCGCCACGGCCGGAGCCATAAAGGGAGGTGTCTCGGCTCCGGAGCTTAATACCCTGAAATGTCAGGTACAGCTCTGCAATACCTATCATCTTCACCTGCGGCCGGGGGACAGGGTGGTAAAAGAGCTCGGCGGGATACGGGAATTCACCGGATTTTGCGGCCCAGTGCTGACCGATAGCGGGGGATTTCAGGTATTTTCGCTGGCAAAGCTGCGCACAATAAAAGAAGAGGGAGTCTATTTTTCCTCGCATATCGATGGGGCGAAAATATTTATGGGGCCGGAGGAAAGCATTAAAATCCAGTCGAATCTGGGTTCGACAATCGCTATGGCGTTTGACGAATGCGTGGAAAATCCGGCAGGGTATGACTACGCAAAGCAGTCGTGCGCTAGAACCCTGCGGTGGCTCAGGCGCTGTATGCGGCAAATGGAGATTCAAAACAGCCTGCCGGACACGCTGAATAAACGTCAGCTTTTGTTCGGGATAAATCAGGGCGCCACATATGACGACCTGCGTATTCTTCATATGCGGCAGATAGCCGAGCTGGACTTGGACGGCTATGCCATAGGCGGCCTGGCGGTTGGTGAACCGACCGAAGAGATGTACCACTGTATAGAAACGGTCGAGCCGTATATGCCGCAGGATAAGATACGTTATCTTATGGGAGTCGGCACGCCTATGAATATTGTGGAAGGCGTCGCAAGGGGAATTGATCTGTTCGACTGCGTTATGCCCAGCCGCAACGCGCGGCACGGTCATTTGTTCACTTGGCAGGGCATTATCAACCTTAACAATCAAAAATATAAGCTGGATTCTTCTCCGATTGACAGTGAGTGTGAATGCCCGGTCTGCCGGGAGCATTCTAGGGCGTATCTGCGTCATCTGCTAAAAAGCGGGGAGATGCTGGGTATGCGGCTTTGCGTAATTCATAATCTGTTTTTTTACAATACGCTTATGGAAAAAATCCGAAACGCGCTGGAATGCGGAGAATTTGAGAAGTTAAGGGCAGGATTTCGCGGGATTATTGACCGCAGGATATGACAAAATATAGTTATTGCTATTTTTCTTGAAATATAGCTTGACCCGCGTTATAATAAGACATTAGCATGGAGGTGCAATATAAATGAATTTTAATTGGTTTTCATGGGTGGCGTCGAGTAACAGTGCTCCGGCAGAAGGCGGAAACATGTGGATGTCCATAGGGATATTCGGCCTGTTTATTGTGGTTATGTACTTTGTTATGATCCGCCCGCAGCGCAAAAAGCAAAAGCAGGAGGAAGCCATAAGAAACAATGTGCAGGTAGGCGACGAGATTATAACGGTCGGCGGAATTTACGGCAGGGTTGTTTCAATCAAAGACGATTCGGTGGTCATAGAATCATCTAACGACCGCAGCAAAAACCGCATTGCCAAGTGGGCGATACAGACAAATCTCAGTGTTCGGGAAGAACCTAAAAAAGAAGTCAAAAAAGAGTCCAAAAAGAATTTGGACAAAGAATAAGGAATAACCATTTATCCCTCTGAATATCTATAAAATAAGACTATAGACATGCTTTTAGATATTCGGGAGGGATTATAAATGAATGAAAAACGTTCCGA
>DOZQ01000268.1 GCA_003517915.1 Oscillospiraceae bacterium
CCCGAATAAAGCGGGGAGCGGTGCAGGTTTTCAAGGATTATCGCCTTAGTGGTTTCATTGGTGTATGCGATATGGCAAGGCTCTTTATTTTGGACAAACCCCGGCGGCGTATCATAAGAAAACGCGCAGGGAGGCTCATCGCCTTCCTGCCGCTCAAGTCCTGAAAAATCAATAGACCGGCGGTTCACCCGAGCCGGTGTGCCGGTCTTAAATCTGCGCATAGGCAGCCCCAGGCGTTTAAGCGCCTCTCCCAGCCGGTTCGCGGGCAAAAGCCCGTCCGGCCCGGCCTCATAATTCACATCGCCCACATATATACGTCCGCCAAGATAGGTGCCGGTGGCCAGAATCACGGCTTTCACACGGTATTCGGCATGCAGCCGGGTAATTACCCGCCAGCCGTCCTGCCCGTCCGGGATTATATCCACGATTTCGGCCTGTATAAGACTCAGGCGCGGCTGACGCTCCAGGCGCCGCTTCATCCAGGCACCATAGGCGCGCCGGTCGATTTGCATCCGCAGACTGTGCACGGCGGGACCCTTGCCCCGGTTGAGCATACGGCTTTGCAGACAGCAGGCATCCGCCGCGTGAGCCATTTCACCGCCCAAGGCATCGATTTCACGCACTAAATGCCCCTTTGCCGTGCCGCCGACCGACGGATTGCAGGGCATATTCGCCACTGAGTCGAGATTCATGGTAAAAACCACCGTGTCACAGCCCAGACGCGCCGAAACAAGTGCCGCCTCACAGCCCGCGTGGCCGGTACCTATAACCGCCACATCGGCGGTTTTTAAAACATTTGTCGCCATTATTCCCCTCGGTTATTAGCTGTATTATTATCCATAATATATCATAACACTTGTCACTTCCTCGCGATCAAGCGCGACGATAGTGATTTTTTTACCGCCGTCATAGTTGCCGCTGAAAATGTATCCGGTTTTTTCGGTCTCTTCGATGGTTTTCGCTCCAAACTCTTTTACGGCGTTTTTCAAAAATGTTGTCGTCTCATCCAACGACACGGGGGATGTATAGATGATTTTCCCGGCGGTGGAATCGACCAACTGCGCGCCATCAATTATAAACAATTCTGTTATCTTTTCATTTATCTCCTCACTGATAGTAAGGGAGGATTCACCCGATTCGGTCTTGTTTTTGGAGTTTCCGCATCCTGCAAACGAAAACAATAACACTACCGTCAACAACATAACAATAATCTTTTTCATTTATACCATCCTTTTAATATTATTTTCCCACGCAGAACCTGCTGAATATCTCTTCAACCACCCGGTCGCTGACACGCTCGCCGCTCAGCTCCAAAAGACATGCGGCGGCGGCGTCAAGATGCACGCAGTAAACATCGGGAGTAAAACCTTGTTCAATCGAATCCAGCGCCTCGGCTATGGCGGCCTTCGCCCGGCGGACACAGCCCCGCTGGCGCTCACTAAGCAAAATCCCGGCGGACATGTCAATCCCTGCGGCTCCGACCGCTTTTTCCACCGCTGCGGCAAGCTCCCGCATACCTATACCTTTAAGGCTCGAAATTCTCACGGCGCGGCACAGTTCGGGCGGCAGCGATTTTTCGTCGAGAACCTCCGGCAGGTCAGATTTTGAAATCACCGCGACGGCTGTTTTTCCCTTTATTCGGCCTATCAGCGCAAAATCCTCCGAGCTCAGGGGCTGCGAGCCGTCAAACACCGCTATTATAAGCTCAGCGGTTTCAAGCAGTTCGCCGGTTTTCCGAACACCTATTCGCTCTATGGGATCACCGCCCTCGCGCAGTCCCGCCGTGTCGGACAGCCTAAGTAAAATCCCGCCAAGAGACACCGATTCCTCCACTACGTCGCGTGTGGTTCCGGCAATCTCGGTGACAATCGAACGGTCAGTCCCGGCCAGAAAATTCATAAGCGCCGACTTGCCGACGTTCGGCCGTCCGACTATGACCGTATGCACGCCTTCCCTAAGGATACGTGCCTGATCATAATCCTCAAGCAAGCTTTTCAGCTCGCCGTACAAAGCGCGCAGCCTCTTTTCGGCCTGCGCGGTTGAAAGCTCTTCTATTTCGTCGTCGGGATAATCAACATAAGCTAAAATCTGCGCGGTCATCCCGGTGATTTCCGAAAGTGTCTTTTTGATGCGGCGGTAAAGAGCGCCGTCTTTTTCACTCCTTGCCACCCGCAAGGCCTGTTCGCTCTGAGCGCCTATAAGCTCCATAACCGCCTCGGCCTCGGTCAGGCGTAATTTCCCATTTAAAAAAGCCCTTTTAGAAAATTCACCCGGCTCGGCGGCGGCGGCTCCGGCCTGTATCAGCGCGGCGAGAAGTTTTCTGAGAATCAGCCGGCCCCCATGGCAGGAAATCTCCGCCACATCCTCGCCGGTATAGCTGTGCGGGGCGCGGAAGACCAGCGCAACCGCCTCGTCGATTTTTTCGCCCCCGGCGTCCCGGCAGATACCGTAAGCCGCTGTATATCCCTGCATTTCAGACAATTGCTTATTACCCCCGGCAGGGAAAAATACCCTTGAGGCGATTAAAGCAGCGTCACCGCCCGAGACACGCACGACCCCTATTCCGGCCGACCCGGCGGCGGTGGCAATCGCCGCGATGGTTTTCATACGCCACTCCCTTTTGCATATTAGTAAAAATTAGACATACTTGTGTAAGGGTGGATTTCATAGCCGCCCGCCTGTTTCGCATATATAATCGGGGCGGCCGCATAGCCGCCCCTGCAAAACCCAAGATTATTCTTTGTCCAGCCTGCCGTAGAGCGGTGCATCTGCCCGGTCTTTTTTGGGCGCGCGGTCATCGGCAAAGCTGCCGCGGCGGTTATCTTTTTTGTGAAAATCCCGATCCCGGCGGAAATTCCCCGAACCCTGTGAACGCTGCTGAGGCCGGCGGGAATTATCCGCGCCGCCTGTGCGCCCGATATGCTCGGATGAACGCGGCTTGTTCCAGCCGCTGTCTTTTTCCCGGCTGCCTATGACAACCCTTCTGTGAACCCCGTCGCCTATAGACCAGGAGTCAACCCCCTCAATATCCTGAACGGCGTTGTGCACAATCCGGCGCTCATAGGGGTTCATCGGCTCTAAAATTTGGTTGCGCTTATATTTCAGCGCCGTTTTCGACACTCTCAAAGCCAGGCCGGACAGAGCCTTTTCACGTTTCTCGCGGTAATCCCCCACATGGATCACAATGCGCCGGTAATCGCTTTCCTGCCGACGGTTGGTAACCAGCCCGACCAGATACTGAAGCGAGTCCAGCGTTTCGCCGCGCCGGCCTATCAGCGCACCCAGATCCTCGCCGGTAAGGGTCAGCTCTATCGATTCCTCATCCTCTTTCAAAAGCGTCTCAACCCCGCTCAGCCCCATGCCGGAAATAACTTTTTCAAGATAAGCTTTTGCGCGTATGCCCGGTGTTATTTCTATGTATGCCCGGACGCGGGCGGGGGAGCCCCCAAAAAGACCGAAGGTTTTTTTCTGCGGAATGTCAATAATTTCAAACTTAACTTCCTCCTGCTCAACTGCGTTAAGCTCTTTCAGCGCGGCTTCTTTAGCCTCTTCAATAGTACTGCCGGTGGCAATGGCTTCTCTTACCAATTTTCTACACCTCCGTTATGATAAACGCCGGCCTGTGACAGGCTCTGGTCAAAAGTCCGGCGTAATTCCGCTTTTTTATATTCTTTGTTTGGATGCACTATAATGGCGCGGCGGGCAAATGCACTTCGCCCCTGCAAGCGTATTATTCTTCGCTGAGTTCGGTTTGCCGCGACAGCTTCGCGCGTTCATACGCGCGCCTTTTCTGCACCGATAAATAATCCTCTTTTGAGTTGATATAATTCGCGTTATACAGCTTTTGCATGACTATTTGCAATACACCCGAGGTAAGGGATGAACACGCCCAGTAAAAGCCGACCGCGCCCGGTACCGTAAACGCGATAAACAGCGAGAAGAGCGGCATTATCAGCATGGTTGAGTTCATACCGGCCTGCTGCTGCATCCCGGATTTTTTCTGCATTCTTATAGTTATCAGCGAGGTGATCATGGTCACCGCAAAAGATAAAAACGGGATGAGCCATATAAGGGCGAACTTGCTGAACTGGGGCGTCTGGGTAAGATCCAGCCCGAAAAGGTCAAAATTCAGCTTGCCGCTGGCCTCTGAGAGTCCGGGAACTTTTTCGACAAGCTCGTCAAGATGGCTGACTATTTGCAGCTCTCTTACGCCCGACGCGTTTTCTATGCCGATCATGGGGGCCAAAATCTCCTTGGCTTTGGTTATCACATCCGCCGGCATTCGCAGAATATAAGACAGCGGGGAATTTACCGCGCTGAAAACTCCCAGCAGAAACGGCATACGGATAAGAATAGTAAGGCAACCGCCCGCCGGGTTTGTGCCTTC
>DOZQ01000166.1 GCA_003517915.1 Oscillospiraceae bacterium
GAACCTTAATGTCGGGCGGCGGGGCCGCGCTTGAGGATGTTTCACAAAGTGTTATTGACGGCGTGCGGGAGGTTGCCATTGGGAAGATCAAATTGTTTGGCAGTGAGGGCAAGGTGAAATAGTTGAAAAAATCCGAGATTCTGTGCATCGGCATCGCGTGTGCCGATGTGCTTTTGAAGGGCGTGGATTTCAGCTCCGGCTTTAAAGATGAAAGCAAGCCGGCCGAATCGGTCGGCATTGACGTGGGCGGCGACGCGGCGAACGAAGCGATTATACTGGCGCGTTTAGGGCACGACGTCCAGCTTATGTGCGGCCTGGGCAAAGACGCCGTGGGAGATTTAATAGTGAATGCCGTACGGTCGGCAGGGGTAAGAACCGACCATGCCGTGCGGAGCGATAAGAGCGGAACGGCTATCAATGTAATTGTAATACACCCCGACGGGCAGCGTAATTTCATCAACAGCGGTGTGCCAAAGGCGGCGTACATGATTCCGAGGATAGAAAACACGGGCGGCGCGGAGGTGGTGTCGCTGGCGAGCTTTTTCCTGCCGCCCTTTACCACGGCGGATATCTGCGAAAAAACGGCCATGGCCGCAAAGCAGACGGGCGCTATAGTATGCGCGGATGTGGTCGTGCAGCCGGACAGTGAACTGGGTATGCTGTCAGGGGCGCTGCCTTATGTGGATTATTTCTTTCCGAACAGGGCGGAAGCGGAGCAGCTGACCGGCAAAACCGCCCTGCCGGAGATTGCCGATGTCTTTTTGAGCATGGGCGTGAAAAACGTGATTATAAAAACCGGCAAAGAGGGCTGCTACTTAAAAAACGCGGCAGCGGAAAGCTATATCCCGACATATGAAAGCGTAAAACCGCTGGATACCACCGGGGCGGGCGACAATTTTGCCGCCGGGTTCATCTCGGGGATATTGCAGGGAAAAACGCCGGAGCAAAGCGCCCGGTACGCCTGCGGCGTGGCGACGGTGTCTACCCAAAGCTTTGGCGCGACCGCCGGGGTGAAAAGCCGCGAACAGGTGCGGGAATTTATTGACAACATAAAAGGAGAATGACTGTGAAAAAAACAGGTATCCTCAACAAACATCTGGCCGGCGAGCTGGCCGCGCTCGGGCATACCGACGCCATAGTTATCGCAGACGCGGGTCTGCCTATCCCGGCGGGGAGCAATGTGGTGGATTTAGCACTGGTGGGGGGCATACCGTCGTTTACGGATACGCTGGAGGCGGTTTTAAACGAGATAATTGTTGAAAAGTTTGAGCTTTTCGCGCCCATGCGGGAAGCGAACCCAGCTATGTATAAAACTGTGACCGGCATGATGCCAAAACAGGATTTTTGCCTGAGCGAGCCGGAAAAATTCATCGACGCGGTGAGATCCGCTAAGGTTGTGGTACGTACGGCCGAGTGTACCCCCTGCTGCAATATAATACTGTACTCGGCCTCAGGTGTGGAGGAGATGTGCAGGCCGCTGGAGGTCTCTTTCCCTATGTGAAGAAAGGCGGGAAAAATGCGATATACAACTTTGGGTAACACCGGTCTTGAGGTATCTGCCGCCGTGGTCGGCACATGGGCCATCGGCGGTGCCGGGTGGGGCGAGGTAAACGAGGCGGACTCTATAAGAGCCATTCACGCAATGCTGGAGCGGGGCGTGAATATTATTGACACAGCACCTTTTTACGGCTGTGGAGCCGCTGAGGAGCTGGTTGGCAGGGCTGTCTTTAAAAAACGCGGCGACTGTCTGCTTGTGACAAAGGGCGGCGTGCTGTGGGATGAATCGGGCAAGCCCATAAAACGGTGCGACAGGGAAACGATAATTTCCGGCTGCGAGGATTCGCTCAGGCGGCTTAATACCGATTACATTGATGTATTTTTAATTCATTGGCATGACGAAACTACGCCGATGGAAGAGATTGCGCGCGCGGTGGAGGATTTACGCCGGGCGGGAAAAATTCGTTTCGCGGGAGCATCCAACTTTACAGAGGAAATGATAGGGGAATATAACAAACATGGCTCATTTGAGGTTTTGCAGCAGCCGTATTCCATGGTGAACCGCGAGTTTGAGAAGCTGCTGAAATGGGCGCACGGCGAGGGGATAGGCACGATGTCCTACGGCTCACTGGGAGCCGGAATCCTCACCGGCGGCATTCGAACATTGCCGAATTTCGCGCCGGGTGATATGCGCAGCGTTTTTTACGACTATTTCAGCGAACCCAAGTTTTCAAAGATTATGGCGCTGTTAAAGCATCTGGATAACATCGCAGAGAAATACAGTGTGCCGGTCGCGCAGGTAACCGTGAACTGGAGCGCGCAGTCAGGCTTTTTGGATACGCTTTTGATGGGCGTGCGAAATGAAGCGGAAGCCGATGAAAACTGCGCCGCGTTTGAATGGGAGCTCACGGGTGAGGATATAGCTTATATCAACCGGAGCATTGAAAGTACGCTTTCATAGAAAAAACAAAAAGATATTTGGTTCGACTACAAAAAGGTAACACCGCAGCATTAACGCTGCGGTGTTACCTTTTTGACTTACAATTTGCATGCAATATTTTAAGTGGTTTGACTATAATATGTCAAGCTGTTTTACAGTAAGCTCTTGCGCAAAGCTCGGCGGAATGATATATTTGTCTCAGAAAAGTCCGCGTGTCTTGTATTTAAGACAGTCTTTGAGGCACGCATACGAAAGGGGAGCAATATGGAAACTCAGTTTGATTTAAACCGGTATCTTAGCCGGGGAATAGAGAATCTTATTCAAAACGCGGCTAAAGCCATGCTTAAAAATCCAGGTGAGCTGGCTTTTCTGCTTTCATATGCAGCTCACGCCAAAAAGGCCGCCGCCCTGCGNNTTATAATGAGCGTAACCTCCGATTGCAATTTGCGCTGCGCTGGCTGCTATGCCCGCCACAGCGGGAATGATCCGCATAAAGCCGGACTCCCGGCTGAAAAATGGCGGGAGCTGTTCTGCGAGGCCGCCGAAATAGGCGTGTCGGTAATACTGCTGGCGGGCGGCGAGCCTTTTATGCGCCGGGATATATTGGAGCATGCCGCCGCCCATAAAAATCTGCTCTTTCCGGTGTTCACCAACGGGACGCTATGGGATGAGGAGTATGCCCGGCTGTTTTTTAAAAACCGCAATCTTATCCCGATTATCAGCCTTGAGGGCGGCAAGGACGAGACCGATTCCCGGCGCGGCGGAGGCGTGCATGATAAGGTGCGCTCACTTATGTCGGAGCTGCAAAATAAAGGGCTGCTGTTCGGCGCATCGGTTACCGTGACCTCTGAAAATCTTGAGGCCGTGACAGCCCCCGCGTTTGCCGAGGATTTATATGCCGCAGGCTGCCGTATCATTTTTTATGTTGAATATGTGCCGGTCGAGTCCCCGGAGCTCGCGCTGGACAGCGCCGGGCGTGCCGAGCTTTCCCGCAGAGTCGGGGCGCTGCGCGCGGAGAATGGCCGGCAGATAATCATATCCTTCCCGGGTGACGAAGATGCCGCGGGAGGATGTCTCGCGGCGGGGCGGGGATTTTTTCACATAAATGCCGCCGGCGACGCAGAGCCCTGCCCGTTT
>DOZQ01000119.1:0-2862 GCA_003517915.1 Oscillospiraceae bacterium
CTTTCAATCTTCGGCGACCATTCGGATGTTTACGCCTGCCGCCAGACCGGCTTCGCGATGCTCTGCTCGAACAATCCCCAGGAGGTTATGGATCTGGGTGCAGTTGCGCATCTTTCGGCTATAAAAGGCCGTGTGCCGTTTTTGCATTTCTTTGACGGCTTCCGCACCTCGCACGAAATTCAGAAAATTGAGGCGTGGGATTTTGACACGCTCGCAAAACTCACCGACTGGGACGCAATAGATGCCTTCCGTCTGCGCTCGCTCAGCCCCGAGCATCCGCAGCAGCGCGGAACCGCTCAGAATCCCGATATCTTTTTCCAGGCCAGAGAAGCCTCCAACGTCTATTATGATGAGATCGTCGGCGTGACCGAGGACTATATGAACAAGGTCAACGCGGAAATTGGCTCTGACTATAAACTCTTCAACTATTACGGCGCGCCCGATGCCGAAAAGATCATTATCGCGATGGGCTCGGTCTGCGACACTATAGAAGAAACAATAGATTATTTAAACGCGGCGGGCGAAAAGGTCGGCCTGGTCAAGGTTCGTCTCTACCGTCCGTTCTCTGTAAAGCATTTCCTGGACGCTATCCCCGCGACCGTGAAATCCATTTCGGTGCTCGACCGCACAAAAGAACCCGGCTCACTGGGTGAACCGCTGTTCTTGGATGTAGCCGCCGCGCTGCGTGAGTCCGCGTTCGCGAGCACTCCGCTTTACACCGGCCGCTACGGCTTAGGCTCCAAAGACACCACCCCGGCGCAGGTAATCGCCGTTTACCGCAATATGGCCGCCGCCGCGCCGAAAAAGCGCTTCACCGTCGGCATCAACGACGACCTCACCGGACTGTCGCTTGATATAAACGAAAATCCCGACACCACCCCGAAGGGAACCCATTCCTGCAAATTCTGGGGCCTTGGTTCGGACGGCACCGTGGGCGCGAATAAAAACTCCATCAAGATTATAGGCGACAACACCGATATGTACGCGCAGGGCTATTTCGCCTATGACTCGAAAAAATCCGGCGGCGTAACCATCTCTCACCTCCGCTTCGGCAGCAAAAAGATCAAATCCACCTATTATGTCAGTCAGGCGGATTTTGTCGCCTGCCACAATCCCTCTTATGTCGACAAATACGACATTGTTGAGGATATTAAGCCGGGCGGCAGCTTTCTTCTGAACTGCTCATGGGATATCGGTGAGCTGAATACCCATCTGCCGGCGTCGATGAAGCGGTTCATCGCGAAAAACGGCATTAAATTCTACACCATCGACGCGACCCATATCGCCAAGGAATTGGGCTTGGGCGGACGCGTCAACACCATATTGCAAGCCGCCTTCTTTAAGATTTCTGAAATCATCCCGGTGGAAAGCGCGGTTCAGCTAATGAAAGATGCCGCGACAAAATCCTACGGCAAGAAGGGCGAAAAGATTGTCGCGATGAATCATAGCGCGATTGACCGCGGCATCGCGGATGTAAAATCGGTTGAGGTTCCGGCCGGCTGGGCCGACGCTTCCGGCAGTGCCGAAGTTGCCGGCGCTACCGGCGACCGTCCGGAGCTGGTTGATTATGTCAACCGTATCCTGACCCCCGTCAACGCACAGCGCGGCGACGCGGTGCCTGTTTCCGCCTTTAAAGATATGCCGGACGGTACTTTCCCCTTGGGTTCCTCGGCGTATGAGAAGCGCGGCATTGCCGTCGACGTACCGCAGTGGAATCCCGACAACTGCATTCAGTGCAATTTCTGCGCCTATGTTTGCCCGCACGCGGTCATCCGCCCGTTCGCGCTGGACGGCGGAGAAGCGGCTAACGCTCCTGACGGCATGAAATGCAAGGATATGACCGCCATGCCGGATTATAAATTCACGCTTGGCATAAGCGCTCTTGACTGCACCGGCTGCGGCTCGTGCGCGCATGTCTGCCCGGGCAAAAAAGGCGACAAGGCGCTTGAGATGAAGCCGCTCGAGACCCAGCTTAAAGAGCAGGAATATTTTGGTTACGCGCTGGCTCTGCCTGAAAAAGAAGCGGTTAAAGAAAAATTCAAGGCCACGACTGTCAAGGGCAGTCAGTTCCGCACCCCGCTGCTCGAGTTCTCGGGCGCCTGCGCCGGCTGCGGCGAAACCCCTTACGCAAAGCTCGCGACCCAGCTGTTCGGCAGCAGGATGTATATCGCCAACGCGACCGGCTGCTCGTCTATATGGGGAGGCTCCGCTCCCTCCACCCCCTACACGGTGGACAAGCAGGGACGCGGCCCCGCGTGGCAGAATTCTTTGTTTGAGGATAACGCCGAATTCGGCTACGGCATGTATCTCGGCCAAAAGGCGGTTCGTGACCGCCTGGCTCGCCTGACGCAGGAAATGATCGCGGTGGAATGGTGCACCGACGAGCTTAAAGCGGCCGGCAAGGCCTGGCTTGACACAATTGACGACGGTGCGCTTAATCCGGATGCGGCAAAGGCGTATATCACCGCTTTAGAAAACGGCGTGCTGGGCGTGGACGAGGCCATAGATTTCTTAGGCTCGGACGCGGGCAAGCAGGCAATGGGCGACGCCCACGCCGAAATGCTGGTTCACATGAAAGAGCTGAAATCGGCGGGAGCGCAGCACTGTGACTGCGACGCCTGTGTAAACGCTCTTGAGATACTCTCTAAAAAAGATTATCTGGCCAAAAAATCCGTCTGGATTTTGGGCGGCGACGGCTGGGCGTATGATATCGGCTTCGGCGGACTCGACCATGTTATTGCGTCGGGTGAGGACGTGAATATTCTGGTGTTTGACACCGAGGTTTACTCCAACACCGGCGGTCAGGCTTCAAAATCCACCCCGACCGGAGCTATCGCTCAGTTCGCGGCGGCCGGCAAAACA
>DOZQ01000119.1:3024-8096 GCA_003517915.1 Oscillospiraceae bacterium
GAAGAGAAAAAAGCCGTGCAGGCGGGCTATTGGAACCTGTTCAGGTTTGATCCCCGAAAGAAGGACGCAGGCGAAAGCCCCTTCTCGCTGGATTCCAAGGAACCCACCGCCAGCTATCAAGACTTCATTCGCAGCGAGGTGCGCTACAGCTCACTGGTGCGCTCGAATCCCGAACGCGCGGACGAGTTGTTCGCCATTGCCGAAAAAGACGCGAAGGACCGTTACGAGCATCTGCGCAAGCTGGTTGTTTTATACGGCGAATAATACAGGATTACAGTAATTACTCGTCCCCTGCCGCGATTATTCACGGCAGGGGATTTTTATGTTTGCAAACGGGTAAAATCCCGCAAAATCCCGTATGGGAGCAACATTTTCTTGCATTAACCGCCTCGATTGTTTATAATAAAATTTAACAGTAAACTCGTAGCGTTCTAAACGTCAGAAGAAAGGCTGGAGCATAACAATGTCGAAATATTTGAAGTCAATTAAAGGCACTCAGGATATACTGCCCGCGCAGAGTCACAAATGGCAGTTTATCGAACACTGCATACGCGAGACCGCGCAGCTTTACGGCTACAGTGAGATACGTACGCCGGTATTTGAAAAGACCGAGCTTTTCGCGCGTTCGGTCGGTGACGCCACCGACGTGGTGCAAAAAGAGATGTATACGTTTGATGACAAGGGCGGGCGTTCGGTTACGCTGCGTCCCGAGCTTACCGCCGGGGCGGCCCGTTCATTTATAGAGCACGGGCTTTTTAATGAGGCGCTGCCGGTCAAGGTCTATTATGTCGGCGGATGCTACCGCTATGAAAAGCCCCAGTCCGGCCGGCTCAGGGAATTCCACCAGTTCGGAATCGAATGCTTCGGCGCGGCATCCGCGGGGGCGGACGCCGAGGTCATTGCGGTGGCCGACCGGCTTTTAAAACGGCTCTCGCTTAAAAACATCGAGCTGAAAATAAACTCCATCGGCTGTCCCGTTTGCCGGGCGGAATATAACGCCGCGCTAACCGCTTATTTTGAGCAGCATTTGGGCTCACTCTGTCCTACCTGCATAGAGCGGCTGGAGAGAAACCCCATGCGTATTTTAGACTGCAAGTCACCCATATGCTCCGAAATCGCGGCCGGCGCGCCGACCACCCTCGAGCATTTGTGCGGTGAATGCGCCGAACATTTTGAATCGGTGAAAAAATATCTCACCGCAATGGAAATCCCTTTTACCGTAGATCCCCGCATTGTCAGGGGTCTGGATTATTACACAAAAACCGTGTTTGAATTTGTCTCGGGAGATTTGGGCGCGCAGTCGACCGTCTGCGGCGGCGGTCGTTACGACGGCCTGATAAGCCAGCTAGGCGGGCCGGATACTCCCTCTCTGGGCTTTGCTATGGGGCTCGAGCGCCTGCTGCTTATAATGGAGGCGCAGGGGTTCGATTTCCCCGCGCCCGCTCCCATAGAAATATATATAGCGCCTATGGGTGAGGAAGCGGCTATGAAGGCGGCCGCGCTTTGCGGACAGCTCAGGGCGGAGGGCTTTTCCGCCGTGACCGATACCGCCGGCAGGGGGCTCAAGGCTCAGATGAAATACGCCGACAAGCTGGGTGCCCGCCGGATTCTGGTCATAGGCGACGACGAGCTTAAAAGCGGCGTTGCGGAACTAAAGGATATGAGCTCGGGCGAGCGGGTGAGCGTCAAGCTTAAAGAGGGGCTTGTAAGCGCGGTTTACGACCAGTCGATACACGCGGCGCTCGGGGAGCTGACCGGGGCGGTCGAAAAAAAATTCCCGCCTGTCGATACCGGCATGTAGGGACACGAACACCAAGCGCCGAGCGTCCGAGACCGGAAAAATGACGGAATCTCAAAAATTTACGAAATAAGTTTGGCGAAGTCTAAACCCGAAAATTTTAGAGATGGAGCTTTTTTCGGAGTAGCGAGGACGAACGAGGCGTGCCGAATAATCAAATTACAGATAGGAAGACAGAAACATGAAAACCGAAACCATGGGAAATCTGCGGCGCACCGATTACTGCGGAGGGCTGCGTACCGGCGACTGCGGACGCGAGGTCACCGTGTGCGGGTTCGTACAGCGCCAGCGGGATTTGGGACAGCTTATTTTTATAGATCTGCGCGACCGCACAGGGCTTTTGCAGCTCTGCTTTGACGACAATACCGACCGTGAGATATTCTCGAAGGCGTTTCAGATACGCAGTGAATATGTGCTTATGGCCAAGGGTAAAATCCGTGAGCGCTCATCGGTCAACCCCGAGCTGCCCACCGGCGAGATCGAGCTTTTTGTCGATGAACTGAGGGTGCTCTCACAGGCCGAGACCCCGCCGTTTGAAATATTGCCGGACAGCGGCGTCAAAGAAGACCTGCGGCTTAAATACCGTTTTCTCGACCTGCGCCGGCCAGATTTGCAGGGGGCGCTTATTACCCGGCATAAAATCACCAAATGCGCCCGGGATTATTTTGACCGCCAGGGCTTTATCGATATAGAAACCCCGATGCTTATTAAATCCACCCCCGAGGGGGCAAGGGATTATCTCGTGCCCTCACGCGTGCAGCAGGGAAGCTTTTTCGCGCTGCCGCAATCCCCTCAGCTTTATAAGCAGCTTTTGATGGTCGCCGGCTTTGACCGCTATTTTCAAATAGCCAAATGCTTCCGCGACGAGGACCTTCGCGCCGACCGGCAGCCCGAATTCACCCAGATAGACATTGAGATGTCCTTTGTCGGTGAGGATGAGGTCATGAGCGTCAACGAGGGCTTTATAAAAGAGGTATTCCGTGAGATTTTAGACACCGACATCCCGACTCCGTTCCCGCGTATGCCCTACCGTGAGGCTATGGACCGCTTTGGTTCGGACAAGCCTGATATAAGGTTCGGCATGGAGCTGTGTGATTTAAGCGGGATTTTAAGCGGGTGCGAGGCTCGGGTATTCAGGGGCGCTTTAGATGCGGGTGGCTGCGTTCGCGGCATAAACGTAAAGGGCGGCGCAGGCGTCTACACCCGAAAGGAAATAGACAAGCTCATAGAATGGATCAAAGCCTACGGCGCGAAGGGGCTGGCCTATACCCGCATAACTCCCGACGCGGTAAGCTCAAGCTTTGAGAAATTTTTAAGTGAAGCCGAGACTGAAAATGTCCGGCGGGCGCTAAATGCCGAAACCGGGGATCTGCTTTTGCTGGTCGCCGACGCCGACAGCGCGGTTGTGTTCGACTCTCTTGGCGCACTGCGTATACACACCGCGAAACGGCTGGATATTATAGATGAAAACCGGTTCGCCTTTTTATGGGTCACCGATTTCCCGCTGGTTGAATATGACGCCGAAGAGCAGCGTTTTACCGCGAAGCATCATCCCTTCACCAGCCCGAAAGACGAGGATCTGCCGCTGCTTGAAACCGACATAGCGGCGGTTCGTGCCAAGGCGTATGACATGGTGCTCAACGGCACCGAGATCGGCGGAGGATCAGTAAGAATAAACGATATCGAGCTGCAAAACCGCATGTTTGACGCGCTGGGTTTTGAGCGTCAGGACGCGGAAAACCGGTTCGGATTTTTGCTAAATGCCTTTAAATACGGCGTCCCCCCCCACGGCGGCATGGCTTACGGGCTTGACCGGCTGGTTATGCTTATGCTGAAAAAAGAATCCATAAGGGATGTCATGGCCTACCCCAAGGTGGCGAGCTCCGGCGAGCTTATGAGCGGCGCTCCGTCCGGGGTGGACGGCAAGCAGCTAGGTGAATTGGGGATAAAGATCGCGTCCGCAGAGGAATGACATAGGGGCGATTCGTAATCGCCTGCGGGCGGATCTATGTTGCCGTCCCTGCAAATCCGCAGGTGTGTGCAGTGTGCCCGTGCATGGAATTACCGGAAACCGTGTAGGGGCGGATTTCATATCCGCCCGCAAATCTCCGACGTACCATGCGTGTCAGGCGAGGACAGAAATTAACCACTCCCCGCCGCGGAGCGGCGGAGTATCAGGCTTTATGGAACGTCCCGGAGGGGCGGGGAATGAGACTAGGAATGCTGCGCTTGGCGTTTTTCGTGCAAACGCGAAGCGGATGCCCCCGCCGCGAGGACAGAATTCACTGGAGGATAAACGTGTGGATAAAGAGAATAAATACGAAGGCCTTACCTGCCCGGTATGCCATGCCAAGCTGTTTCCCGAGGACGACATAGCAGTTTGTCCTGAATGCGGGGCGCCTCATCACCGAAGCTGTTACGCCTACGCCGGTAAATGCGCCTATTCCGACACGCACGGCACCCCTCTTCAGTGGAAAATGCCGGAAATAAACGCAGATGGTGAAAACGGCGGGGCGGAAGAGAATGTCTGTCCCAAATGCGGCAAAAGCAAAGCGCGGGACGCGCTTTTTTGTCCTTACTGCGGTGAGTCCTTTTTGAATCGCGGCGAGAAGCCGCCGGAACAGTCTCCCGGTTCTCCGTTCGGCGCGCCTTTCAGGGGCGGCGCGTGGATGGATCAGCTGCCCGACCCGCTTGGCGGGGTCGCTCCTGACGAAACGGTGGACGGCCTGCCGGTAAAAGAGACAGCGGCTTTTGTCACGGTAAATACCCAGCGCTATATTCCGGCATTTAAGTCTCTTGACAAAGACAGAAAAAAACTCGTCCACTGGAACTGGGCGGCGTTTTTTCTGCCCGAATGCTGGCTGTTTTACCGCAAGTGCTACAAAGTCGGGATTTTGGCGATATTCATAGCCCTCATATCTAACATTTTTGCAACCCCGTTTATGCTGGAATACAGCAATATTTTATCCGCATTGCCCACCGACGTGAATTATTCCCAACAGCAGCTGACGCTCCATATTATGGAAAACATCGCCAGCATACCCTCCCGCACTCTCTGGTTCGCCGGAATCAGCCTTGCAATTTTACTTTGTGTACATGTATTTTTCGGGCTTTTCGGCGATTATATTTACAAGCGGCATGTGGTTTCCCGCATAACAGCCATAAAATCCGAATTCGGCGCGGAAGATGCAAAGGCGGAAATGACGCGTCAGGGATCGGTCAACATTATGTCCGGCCTTGCGGCCTCTATGCTTGTGTATGTAGCATCCGCAAT
>DOZQ01000119.1:8118-10664 GCA_003517915.1 Oscillospiraceae bacterium
GGTCGTATATACTGATTTTACCGATTAAAAGGAGGCTTACAGCTATGGAAGATCAAAAGATTACATGTCCGGTTTGTCACGAAGAAAACCAGTCGGAGTTCCGCTACTGCAAGCATTGCGGCTCACTGCTGCATACCGGTAGCGAATCCGCGTCACCGCGCGAACTTGAATCCGCGTCACCGATGCCTGAGGATACGGCCGCTGCGGTGCCTCCCCCTCCGCCCAATGACGGCGGCAGGCAGGAGTCGTCCTATCCGGGCTACACGGCCACAGGCCCGCAAAACTATTCGGGATATGCGCCGCCGGGAAATTATCCTCCCCCCGCAGGACAGGCCCCCCCGCCTTACGGGTATTCCGGCTCGCAGCCGCAGCAGAATCAGACTCCCCCTCCGGGCTACGGCCCCCCTCAGGGCCATCAACCTTACGCTCCTCAGCAGCCCTATGCGGCTTATCCCCCCTACGCCGCTCAGCCGCACCCGCCTTACGCGGCTCCCTATGCTCCGCCGGTTTACGCCGCACCGGCCATAAGCGGAATCCCCTCTGCGGAGGTCGCCGCGTTTGTAGGAGACAACGCAGGCCATTTCGTGAACAAATTCGCGGCGATGGAACAATCCGGATCAAAGGGCGGCTGGAACTGGCCGGTTTTTCTGCTTTCGTTTTTTCTGGGCCCGGTGGGTACGGCCATCTGGTTTTTGCGCCGTAAAATGTATGCCATAGGGAGCATTTTTATGCTTGTCTTTGTCGTCGTGACCGGTATACAGCTTTATTTTTCGGCCGAATATGTCAAAGCGCTGACCGACTGGATGCTGGAAATATTTTATTCCTCGGCGGAATACGGCAGCGCTATGCCGTTTCCCGATATGGCTTTCTCGTCGACATATATATTTGTTTCTCTGGGCGTGTGGCTGGTCGATACCGCGCTGGCCGTCATAATGGCGATTTTCGCGAATTCTATCTATAAAAATCACTGTATGAAAAAAATAGTCGAGCTCAAAGAGCAGGGCGCAAACGCTGACACTTTGAGGGCCAAGGGCGGAACCTCCCCCATATGGGTTCTGGCGCTGATTTTGTTTATCGCGTCAATTATAGTAAACATGGTTGTTATGGTCGAGCCTATTTTCGACGCATACGGCCAAATGCTGAACGACGGCAGGTTTAATGAATATTTCTATTATTGAGCAGCTGTACACGGGATTTAAAAATAATTGATGAATAAAGAAATCATATAGAGGCGCGCACAGTGCGCCCCTGCAAAGAAAACCAAAGAAGGGAAAAATTCGTTTATGACCATTACAAAAGCGGTTATTCCGGCTGCTGGGCTGGGTACCCGCGTACTGCCCGCATCCAAGGCCATGCCCAAGGAGATGCTGCCCATTGTGGACAAGCCCGCCATCCAGTATATTGTCGAAGAAGCGGCTCTCGCGGGCATTACCGACATTCTCGTCATCACCAACCGGGGCAAGGGGATTATAGAGGATCATTTTGACCATGCCTTTGAGCTGGAAACGGTGCTTCGGCAAAAGGGGCAGGAGGAAATGCGCGTAAGGCTTGAGAAGACGGCGCATCTTGCCAATATATATTATATACGCCAAAAAGAAACCAGAGGACTGGGGCACGCGGTGCTGAGCGCGCGGGGCTTTATAGATGACGAGCCGTTCGCGGTGCTTTACGGCGACGACGTCATTATAGGTGAGGATCCCGCAATAGCGCAGCTCTGCCGCGCTTATGAAAAATACGGCAAAGGCGTAGCCGGTATAAAAGAGGTTAAACGAGAGCAGATACAAAAATACAGCTCACTTGCGGTGACCCCGCTTGAGGAGCACCTGTTTAATATCACCGACATGATCGAAAAGCCCGCCCCAGGCCGGCAGCTTTCGCTTTATTCGATCTTGGGTCGCTGTGTGCTCACTCCCGAAATTTTTACCATACTTGAAAAAACGCCTCCCGGCGCGGGAGGCGAGCTGCAGCTCACCGACGCTATGCGTACTCTGGCTCGTCGCGACGGTATGACAGGCGTGGATTTCACCGGCACGCGCTATGATATGGGTAACAAGCTGGGCATATTGCAGGCCAATATCGAGGTCGCGCTTGAGCATCCGGAAATAGGCGCCGAATTCAGGGAATATCTGACCGGATTTATTAAAACGCTTTAGGGCGCGACCAACAAAATTGCCCGTTGTCTCTTGTAGGGCGCTCGGCGCTTGTTCGGCTTGACTTTGCGTATAAAGGCTGGTATAATATTCAGGCTTGCGGCGAAATTAAAAATTTGCCGCACAGCTTCCTTGCTCCGGGTAAATTTAATGTCCGGGGCCAAATGTCCACAAGGAGGTGCAAAAAATGTCAATCAAACACAAGTATGAAACCCTTATGGTCTTTTCACTGAAGGACGGTGAAGAATCGGTAACCCCACTTGTCGACAAATTCAAATCGATGATCGAGCAAAACGGTACTGTTGACGAATTTGACGAATGGGGCAAGCGCAGGCTGGCTTATCCGATAAACGACGAGCCGGAAGGCTATTACGTGCTGGTAAACTACACCTGCGA
>DOZQ01000188.1 GCA_003517915.1 Oscillospiraceae bacterium
TCAACTATTTGTTCGGCCAAGTCTCATCCCTCTTTGATTATAATATTTACAGGATTACAGCATTATAGCATAAATTCGTGAACAAATAAAGGGTAATAATCATACCTCAGGGATTATCCCATGTTCCCGGTCAAAAAAAGCGTCAGGGCCACCGCCGTGACGGCGGCGGTTTCACAGCGCAAAATCCGTTTGCCCATGGTGACGGTTTTTATTCCCTCTTTCTCAGACGCGGCGACCTCGGCTGGCTCAAATCCGCCCTCGGGGCCGATTATCAGCGCCGCCGCGCGTTCCTCCCCGCGCAAAACGCCGGAGAGCGGCTCGGCGGTTCCCTCATAGAACAAAAGCGTCCGCTCAAAGCTCGAAGCCTCTTTTACCGCCGCGTCAAACCGGACAAGCTCCCTCACCTGAGGGATTATGCCGCGCCCGCTTTGCATGGCGGCCTCTTTAGCGATTTTTTGCAGCCGGATCCTCTTTTTTAAAAAGTTGTCCGGCCTTGAGACACATCTGGAGCTGAGCACCGGGACTATCTCATAAATGCCAAGCTCGACCGCCCTTTTTATAATATCCTCAAGCTTTTCGCCTTTGGGAAGGCACTGAAAAAGGGTAAGCTTGGTTTTCGGTTCGGTATCATTCTGCCGGATATCAAGGCAGCGCAGGGTCACATTGCCGGAGTCCGCGCCGGTTATCTCGCAAAAATAGTCGGTACCCTGTCCGTCACAGAGGATCAGCTTTTCGCCCGGCTGCATACGCAGCGAGCGCAGGATATGCCGGGCGTCCTCCCCCGTGATTACGGGCGAGTCGGGATTTATATCAGATAAAAAAAATCGCGGCATTAATCTCCTCCCTTTCAAGCGCCGAGCTCCCGAGCCCGAAAAAATGACAGAATCTCAGAAATTCTCGAAAAAGAGTTTGGCAAAGCCAAACCCGGGAATTTTAGAGATGTAGGAACTTTTTTCGGAGCAGCGAGGGTTATCGAGGCGTGACGGTTACCAGCCATCTATGCCCGAGCGTTGCAGAGCCCCGACGGTTTTGGCGCGCAGGTCGTCATAATCGGTCTCAAGCCGTGAAAGCAGCTCACTCACCCGCCGGCGTTCGGTTTCGCCGTCGACCGGACACGCGCTTTTTACCACCGGCAGACCAAGGCGGCTGACAGCGTTTACAATCTCTCTTTCGCGGGCAAAAATCATCGGGCGGATCATGGTCAGATCTCTTCTGGAAAGATAACTGACCGGCGAAAAGCAGCCGATTTTGCCGCCGTTTAAAAGGTTCATATAAAAGGTTTCGGCGGCATCGTCCAGATGATGCCCCAAGGCTATTTTATTGCAGCCGGCGTTTTTCGCCAGGCCGTGCAGAATCCCCCGGCGCATTTTGGCGCACAAGCTGCAGGGATTCTTCTCTTTTCTAATCTCGAAAACTATCTCCCACAAATCGGTGCACTCAACATGATAGGGAACGCGCAGCCGCTGACACAGTTCTTTTATAGGAGAATAGTCGGCGGGTTTACCGAAAAAGCGCGGATCCAGCGTGAAGGCATAAAGCGAATAAGAAGCCGGGTAAAACCGGCGGAGCTCCGCGAGCGCACAGAGCAGGGCGACCGAATCCTTGCCGCCCGAAACTCCGACCGCGATTTTGTCGCCGTCTTTTATCATGCCGTATTTTTGCATGGCTCCACGCATTTTACTCATCAGCAGCCGCATGAAGAATATCCTCCGAATCATCGTTCGTTATGTCAAGAGAGGTTTAAAACGGGTTTTGCAGATGACAATTGACATCCGCCGGGCACCCGTATATAATAAAAACAGAGGGCAGTACCGCTATTAGACGGTTAGCCCATGTGAATCAAAAAATGATCCGACCCGTTAGACTGGGAGGCGGATCATTTTTTTATGTTTCTAAGGACTTCTTCGAGCTTTGCTAATATTAGCATTAACAATTCAGCGATATCTTCCTCTTTTTTCATAAACAACCACTTCCTTTCACTTTTAATCAGTAGCTTGACTGAAAGAGTGATTCTTTAAGAAAGTGGACTGACCTGCCCTTTGCCTTAAACGATTATACTGCCCTCCGGGACAAAAAATGTCCGAGTATATTTTACCGCTTTACGGTGTGAATTGTCAATCGTTAGAAGCTAAAAGCCCGCCCCTTGCAATAATCTCCTTAATAAACGGCGGGAAGGGCTCGGCCTTGTATTTTTTGCCGGAGGTTTTGTTTTCTATAATCCCGGAGTCGAAATCGACATAAAGCTCGTCCCCGTTTTTTATATCCGCCGCCGCCTCGGGGCACTCCAGAATCGGCAGGCCGATGTTGATGGCGTTGCGGTAGAAAATCCGGGCAAATCCCGCCGCGATAACGCAGGATATCCCCGACGCCTTTATGGCTATAGGCGCGTGCTCCCGCGAGGAGCCGCAGCCGAAATTCTTATCCGCGACTATCATATCGCCCGGCTTTACCTTTTTGACAAAATCCCCGTCTATATCCTCCATGCAGTGGGCCGCAAGCTCCGCGTGCGACGAGGTGGTCAGATATCTGGCCGGGATTATAACGTCGGTGTCGACGTTTGAACCGTATTTATGCGCTTTTCCCTGAGCGTTCATTCTGCATTTCCCCTTTCGGCGGTTTCAATTTTATCGGGATCGGTGATATAACCGGTCAGCGCGCTTGCCGCCGCCACCGCCGGGGAGGCCAGATAGACCTCAGATTCCACATGTCCCATGCGTCCGACAAAGTTGCGGTTGGTGGTCGCGACCGCCCGCTCACCCGCCGCTAAAATCCCCATATGCCCGCCAAGGCATGGGCCGCAGGTGGGGGTGCTGACCGCCGCGCCGGCCTTTACGAATATCTCGAGCAGACCCTCTTTCATCGCGTCGAGATATATCTGCTGGGTCGCGGGGATTACTATGCATCTCACCCCGGAGCTTACCCGACGACCGTCTAAAATCCGGGCCGCAATTCTTAAATCCTCCATGCGTCCGTTGGTGCACGAGCCGATGACCGACTGGTCTATTTTTATACCGCCGCATTCTTCGGCGGTTTTTGTATTTTCGGGCAGGTGCGGCAGCGCGACGGTAGGCTTCAAAGCCGAAAGATCTATTTCCACGGTTTTTTCATATTCCGCGTCCGGGTCGGCGGCGAATATTACGGGCGTTCTTTTGAAACGGCCCTTGCCGTATTCCAGGGTGATTTCATCCACGGGGAAAATCCCGTTTTTCGCGCCCGCTTCAATCGCCATATTCGCGACGCACAGCCGGTCGTCCATTGAAAGCGATTTTATGCCCTCGCCGGTGAATTCCAGCGAGCGGTAGTTGGCTCCGTCCACCCCGATAAGCCCTATAAGATGCAAAATTATATCCTTGCCGCAGACATAGCCGCGCGGCTTGCCCTTAAGCACGACTTTTATGGCCGAGGGAACCTTGAACCAGGCCGTGCCGTCAGCCATGCCGGCCGCAAGATCGGTCGAGCCCACGCCGGTGGAAAAAGCGCCAAGCGCACCGTAGGTGCAGGTGTGCGAATCCGCGCCGATTACGCAGTCTCCCGGCACGACCAGTCCCTTTTCGGGGAGCAGGGCATGCTCGACCCCCATTTCGCCGACGTCGTAGAAATTCTCTATGCCTTGTTTTTTCGCGAATTCCCGCACCCTTTTGCACTGTTCGGCCGCTTTTATGTCCTTGTTCGGCGTGAAATGATCCATCACCAGCGTCACTCGGGATTTGTCAAATACCCCGGTTTTTCCGCTTTTTTCGAATTCGCCTATCGCCACGGGGGCGGTGATATCGTTGCCCAGCGTCAAATCCAGCCCGGCCTCAATAAGCTGCCCGGCCTTTACCTCGTCAAGGCCGGCGTGCGCGGCCAAAATCTTCTGCGTCATTGTCATTGCCATACGGTTCTCCGTTCTGCCGCTAACGCGGCGGTTTTATTTATTGGATTATTTTACACAGTTCAATCTGTATTCAATCGAATCCACCAGCGCAATCCAGCTGGCCTCTATAACGTCGCTCGAAACGCCCACAGTCGTCCAGATATTGTCCCCGTCCGCCGAGGTGATAAGCACCCGCACAACAGCTCCGGTCGCCTGCTTCGGATCCATCACCCTGACCTTATAGTCAATGAGATGAACCTTTTCAAGCTGCGGATAAAACGGCAGCAGCGCGTTTCTAAGCGCCAAATCCAGCGCGTTTACCGGGCCGTCGCCGTCGGCGGCCGCTATGCGCGTCTGGCCACCCGCCTTGATTTTCAGCGTCGCGGTTGCCGAATGCCCGTCTTCATACGGATTTTCATCCAGCACCCTGTAGCTGACCAGCTCGAACGATGGTGTGACAGTCTCAAGCTCACGGCGCACGAGCAGCTCGAAGCTGGCCTCGGCCCCCTCAAACTGATATCCCAGATGCTCAAGGCGCTTGAGCTGTTTTATTATATCATAAACCTTAGGGGAGTCTCTGTCAATTTTATCGGTGAATTTTTGGATTTTCTCGGTAACCGCCGTGCGCCCCGACATCTCGGACATGAGAAACCGGCGTTCGTTTCCCACCGTCTCCGGCTCGATATGCTCGAACGAAACCGAGTTTTTAAGCACCCCGTCGGCGTGCATCCCGGCCTTGTGCGCGAAGGCGCTCAGACCCACATACGGCTCGTTTTTCCTAAGCGAGATGTTGGCGGTTTCGGCTATGCTCCTGGCAGTGCCGGTCAGCAGCCGCATGTTTTCCTTCGGGATACAGGCATAGCCGCACTTTAGCTGCAAATTCGGGATTATCGCGGACAGGCTCGCGTTGCCGCAGCGCTCACCGAAGCCCAAAAAGGTGCCCTGCACATGTGAGACGCCCGCCTTCACCGCCATAATCGAGTTTGCGACCGCCATGCCGCCGTCGTTATGGCAGTGAATGCCTGTCACCGTGTTCGGAAAAAGCGACGCGATATGCCTTACCGCCTCGGCTGTCTCGTCGGGGAACATGCCGCCGTTGGTGTCGCACAGCGCGGCGCAGCGGGCTCCGCCCTTTACCGCGGCCCGCACCGCCGAAACCGCGTAATCGGGATTTCGCTTGTAGCCGTCGAAAAAATGCTCGGCGTCAAAGATAACAAGACGGTCGTTTTCGGCGAAATAACGGCAGATTTCTTCAATCATTTTGAGATTTTCGTCAAGCGAGGCTCCCAAAATCTCGGTCACGTGCATATCCCAGCATTTGCCGAAA
>DOZQ01000215.1:0-2291 GCA_003517915.1 Oscillospiraceae bacterium
TTGCGAGGATTTTTTTGTTCTCGCAAGGAAAAAAGCGCAGAAATATATAGCATATTGCGAGCATTTTTGACACGGCGAGAGCAGAAAAAGACCGGGAAGACGGAGCAGTTTTGATGTTGGTCGACTATATTTCATATGGACAACCTCTATATAATGGCGTTTAAAACAAAATAAAGCACAAGACAAGCCGCAATTCCCAAAAACACAATAATCGCGGCGCGCAGCGCGCGTTTCTTTTTTTGCCGTGAGCGCTGCTTCACCCGGTCGGGGCGGGAAATTGTATTCGCCGCGTGCGGAGGCGCGCCCAGGCCTTCAATTATCCTATGCGCCTCGTCCTTGAGCCGGGCGGAGTCCGCGCCGATGTATTCCGGCCTTACAAAAAGCAACGCGCGTTCAAAATAACGGCTGCCGGTCTGTGATATCTCAATAATCTGCTTGTTTACTCCCTTTATCATATCCGCCCGCCTCCAAGCCTTTATAAACTGCCCGTATATTTTGATTATAGGCGGATTGAGCGCGGTGTATGCAATCTACTCTCCTATTTTTAGAGTAATTTAAAAATCGTCTTTGCGGCCTTTGCTTTCGCGGAAAATTTATTTTAGGGCGAAAACACGCAAAACGCCCATTATAAAGGCAATATTTTCCTTTATAACTTTCTTATTATTACGGATGTTAACATAAACATAGTGGAAAACTCTGTGGATAATGTTGAAAACCTATTTTTTACAGCCTCGCAGCCTGCTCTTTACATGTACTTTTCAGAAATTTTACCATTATACATTGGTTGTCTGTAAAGACTTTATGTAAACACATAATTGGCTCTATTATTTACACGGTATTGATGGTATAATATAATTCCTGCATTAAAATGCTGGAATTATATTATTGCGCATGTGACCGCATAGCGCTCACGCGCTAACATCTAATTGCCAAGGGCGCAAAGCGCCCACATGGCCAAATATTACTCCGGCAAATCAGCACTTTAACTTTTCTGCTTTTTAAGTGCCGAAGTAATATAATCTCCATAATATCTCAAAACCGAGGGAGGCCCCCGCATGGATATCCGCACCGGCGATATCATAGAAATGAAGAAGAAGCATCCCTGCGGAAGCGCGCGCTTTACCGTGCTGCGCATCGGCATGGATTTTCGTATAAAATGCCTGGGCTGCGGGCACGAGCTTATGCTCCCCCGCTCAAAATGCGAGAAAAATATCAAGAAAATAGAACCATCAACTGAAAAAGGTGAACCGAATGCTGGAAAAGCTTAAATCTGTAGAAAAACGTTACGAGGAAATATCCGAAAAACTGATGAATCCCGATATCATTTCGGATCAAAACGCCTATAAGGCGCTTATGCGCGACTACAAGCAGCTTACTCCTGTTGTGGAAAAGTACAGGGAGCTTACCCGCGTGACCGACTCCGAGCGGGAGGCCCGGGCGCTGCTCGACGCCGGGGGCATGGAAAAGGATTTTAAGGAAATGGTCGAGGAGGAGCTTGAGGCGGCAAAAAAAGAGTCCGAGCGTTTGCTTGAGGAGCTTAAAGTCCTTTTGCTGCCGGCCGACCCCAACGACGATAAAAACGTAATTATGGAGATACGCGCCGGGGCGGGCGGTGAGGAGGCCGCGCTTTTCGCGGGCGTGCTCATGCGCATGTATTCGATGTACGCCGAATCCCACCGCTTCGGTCTCGAGCCGCTTTATGGCAATGAAACCGGCATCGGCGGATTAAAAGAGGTCAGCTTTCTGATTTCGGGAGAAGGTGCCTATTCCCGCTTCAAGTTTGAAAGCGGAGTACACCGCGTGCAAAGGGTGCCCGAAACCGAAGCCTCCGGCCGCATACACACCTCCACCGTCACGGTGGCGGTACTGCCTGAGGCCGAGGATGTGGAGCTCGAGATAAATCCGGCCGATCTGCAAATAGATACCTACCGCGCGGGCGGCGCGGGCGGACAGCATGTCAACAAAACCGAGTCGGCCATAAGAATCACCCATCTCCCCTCCGGGATTGTGGTCGAGTGCCAGGACGAGCGCAGTCAGCACAAGAACAAAGACAAGGCGATGAAGGTGCTGCGCTCAAGACTATATGACAGTATGCTCGCCGAGCAGAATGAAAAAATCGCGTCCGAGCGCAAGGGCCAGGTCGGCACAGGCGACCGCTCGGAGCGCATACGCACCTATAATTATCCGCAGGGGCGCATGACCGACCACCGCATAGGGCTTACACTTTATAAGCTCGAGCAGATTTTAAACGGCGACCTGGACGAGATTTTTGACGCGCTTTTAACCGCTGA
>DOZQ01000215.1:2307-7847 GCA_003517915.1 Oscillospiraceae bacterium
GGAACGACCCCTGTGTCGTTCCGCCATAAAAATTCAAACCGCGCAAAAAACAACCGCACGGCGGATATGAAATCCGCCCTTCCCTGAATTCCTTACAAAAGAAGGAAGATAAATGTTCACGATTTTTAAATCGACCAGACGGCTTCATCGTTTAACCGCATCCTTCGGCATCGTGCTCATCATCGTAGTTTTCATGACTAATATGTCGGAGCGAATCTCGGTTCCCGACACGGTCTCGCTTGGGGTTATTATGCTTTTGGCCATATCCGCGTGGATATTCCTCACCTACTGGGTTTTTAACCGCATTGCCGCTTCTAAGCTTGGAAAAATCAACGCATTGCTTTTCGACGAATGCAGGGTAGGAGCCTATATTCAAAACATTCGTGAACTCCTCGCGGAAAAACGCCCCGATTACAAAGAAATCAAAATTTTTTTGCAGCTAAACCTTTCGGGCGGATATTTAATCGCGGGAGACGCCGCAAACGCCGAGTTCGCGCTCGGCATGATAACCGGTTTTCCGAACAGCCGCGCGGGCGCGGTTTACACTCTGCTTTATCAAGCCTATTGGTGCGAATATTACCTGACTTTCAAAAGCGACGCCGAAGCCGCCTACCGCTGCCTCGAAGTCGCGAAAGAGGCATTTGGTTCCCAAAAATTCCCACGCTCAAAACATGGGCCCGCATTTGCCCCCCTTTTGGATGAAATGGCCTACAGGATTAATATACATCAGGGTATTTACGACGGCGCGGAGGAATTTTTTAAATACCTCCTTGAAAAAGAAATCTCTTTGCTGGGCAGGGTTTCAAAAAACTTTATGCTGGGTAAAATCCATTCGCATTACGGCGAAACCGAAAAGGCAAAAGCCGCCTTCGAGTTCGCGGCGGAAAACGGCGGGGATTCTTATTACGCGGAAAAATCAAAATATTATTTGAGTCAGCTATAAATCACTGGAGACAAACGGGAGACAATATATTGGACACACAGCTTTTGCGCGTTTCGCCGGATATCGGCCATGAAGAGCTTGTTAATTCGCCGGCCGTTATAAAAGCCGCCGGCGTTTTAAAATCCGGCGGGCTTTGCGCGCTGCCCACCGAAACGGTCTACGGCCTCGCGGCGAACGGGCTGAATGCCGCCGCCGTTAAAAAAATATACGCCGCCAAGGGCCGCCCCGCCGACAACCCGCTTATTCTGCACATCGCGGATATGAGCGGGCTTACCGCCCTTGTCTCGCGGATTCCTCCGGCGGCGCTGCGGCTTTNNCCGTTCTGCCGCGCTCCCCCCTCGTGCCGGATATTGTAAGCGGCGGGCTTTCCACCGTCGCGGTACGCATGCCCTCCCATCCGGTGACGCGTGCGGTCATAACCGCGTGCGGGTTTCCCTTAGCTGCCCCCTCCGCGAACCGCTCGGGCTCGCCCAGCCCGACTGAGGCTTTGCATGTTATGGCCGATTTAAACGGTAAAACCGATATGATTTTAGACGGGGGAAGGTGTGAATGCGGCGTTGAATCCACCGTCGTTTGCTTTGAGGAGGATACCCCCGTGGTGCTGCGCCCGGGCTGTGTGACCTTAGAACAGCTGCGTGAGCTGTATCCCGCTACGGGGCTGGATCCCGGCGCGCTCAGCAAGCCGGATATGGCATCCGCTCCGGCCTCGCCCGGTATGAAATACCGGCATTACGCTCCTCATGCCCGGCTGGTTTTGCTGTGTGAGGAGAATACCAATTTTATAGATTATGTAAACTCCCAGGCGCAAAATGGCGCGGGCGCGCTCTGCTTCGACGAGGATATCCCGCTGCTGCGCGTCCCCTGCGTTTCGCTTGGGAGCCGGTATGATATCCCCGCTCAGGCAAGGCGCCTGTTCTCGGCGCTCCGGGAGCTGGACGAGAGAAAAATCCTTTTGGCGTATGCCCGCCTGCCCGAAAAATCCGGCGTCGGCTTGGCCCTTTACAACCGGATGCTAAGGGCGGCGGCATTTGAGACGGTGATTATATGAAACCGATTGTTTTGGGATTAACCGGGCCGACCGGCGCGGGCAAAACGCTGGCGGCGGGATATTTAAAGGACGTTTTTTTTCACATCGACTGCGACCGCATAGCCCGCGAGACGGTGCAGCCGGGAACTGTCGGCCTCGTCCGGCTGCGGGAGGCGTTCGGCGCGGGCATTTTGCGCCCCGACGGCAGCCTTGACCGAAAGGCGCTGGCCGCTTTGGCTTTTGCCCGGCGGGAAAGCACCGCGCTGCTGAACAGCCTTGTCCATCCCCTTATCACCGAACGGGTAAAATCCCTGCTTGCTGAGTGCAAAGCCGCGAAAAAGCCCGCCCTGCTGGACGCGCCGCTGCTGTTTGAAAGCGGAGCCGGTTCGCTTTGCGATTTTACCGCCGCGGTGCTCGCCGGCAAAGAAACGCGTATCTTACGCATTATGGCGCGGGACAAAATAGACCGAGCGCAGGCGCTTCTGCGCACGCAGGCACAGCAAAACGACGAGTATTACCGCTCCCGTGCGGATTTTATAATTTACAACGACGAAAATCCCTCGCGGCTTGAGGCGCAGCTCGACGCCATAACAAACACGCTTATACAATCACGTAGGGGCGGCTTTTAATCACCCGTGTAATCAGCGCGGCGTAATTTTTGCTGAGGAACGACACAGGGATCGTTCCCTACATGAATACGATAAAACAAAAACCCGCGCGCGTACAAATCCGTTAAAACAATTGTATTCCCGGGGAGGTATGTATTTGAAGCGTCCGATTAAACTGTTAATGATCACAGCGGCGCTGGCGGCCGTACTCGCTCTTGTGTTTGTGGTCTATAAACATGTGCTCAGGCAGCTTTATCCCACCGGCTACTCAGAGCTTGTATCGCAGTCGGCCGAGGAATTCTCGCTCGACCCGATGCTGGTCTACGCCGTGATAAACTGCGAAAGCGGCTTTGACAAGGACGCAGTTTCGGGCTCACAGGCCATGGGGCTTATGCAAATCACCGAGGATACCTTTAACTGGGCTAAATCCAAGCTCCCCGAAAACGGGCTCACCTCCGCCGCGCTGTTTGATCCCGCCACCAATATCCGCTACGGCTGTTTTATTCTCTCGCTGCACCTTGAGGAGTTCGGCTCGCTGGAGCTTGCCCTCGCCGCCTATCACGCCGGGCGTGGCAGCGTAAACAAGTGGCTTAGGGATGAAAAGCCAACCGACGGCAAAACTCTGCGCAAAATCCCCTACAAAGACACCTCGCACTATGTCAAAAAGGTTTCAGACGCCCTGTCTGTATATAAAAGACTTTATAAAAAATAAAGGAGGTTACCCGTTATGAGCGAAAAAACCCCGGGTGAAATTTTAAAGGACAAGCTGATAATGAACAAAAAGCATGCCGGACTTATTCTTGAGGATGCGCAGATAAATGAATCCTTTGCCTTTTGCGAACAATACAAGGCGTTTTTAGACAATGCCAAAACCGAACGCGAGGCGGTAAACGAGGCGGTGCGGCTGGCAAAGCAAAAGGGCTTTGCCGAGTTTGAGCGGGACAAAAAATATTCTCCCGGCGACAAAATCTACTGTGTCAACAGAGGCAAGTCGGTAATCTTGGCGGTGATCGGGCAGGCTCCGGCGAACGAAGGCGTGCGTATTGCCGCCGCTCACATAGATTCCCCCCGTTTGGATCTAAAGCCAAATCCTTTATATGAAGACAGCGAATTCGCGATGTTCAAGACCCATTACTACGGCGGCATCAAAAAATATCAGTGGGTAACGCTGCCGCTGGCCCTGCACGGCACGGTCATAAAAAAAGACGGCACACAGCTCGATATCGTCATTGGTGAGGACGCGGACGATCCCTGCTTTGTCGTGACCGATCTGCTGCCTCATCTTTCGGCAGAGCAGAACAAGAAAACGCTTGCCGAAGCGTTTAAGGGCGAAAGCCTGAATATCTTAATCGGCTCGCTGCCGTTTAAGGACGACAAGGTAAGTGAGCGGGTAAAGCTCAATATTATGCGGCTGCTGAACGAAAAATACGGCTTTACCGAGTCGGATTTTATTTCCGCGGAAATAGAGGCGGTGCCGCGCCACAAAGCGTCGGACATCGGCTTCGACCGCTCGATGATCGGAGCCTACGGGCACGACGACCGGGTCTGCGCCTATCCGGCGCTGCGAGCGGTGCTCGACTGCGAAACGCCGCCGTTTACGGCGGTTACGATTCTTGCCGACAAAGAGGAGGTCGGCTCGGACGGCAACACCGGGCTGCACTCCCGCTTTTTCCAAAGCTTTATAAACGATCTGGCCCTGTCGCAGGGCACACATGGCTACCGGGTGCTTGGCCGCAGCCTTTGCCTGTCGGCCGACGTGAATGTGGGGCACGACCCGAATTATCCCGACGTGCTGGAAAAAAACAACGCGGCCAGGCTGGGCTACGGCGCGGTCATCACAAAATACACCGGCTCAAGGGGCAAAAGCGACACCTCAGACGCGTCGGCGGAGTATGTCGGGCGTATAAGAAAGCTGTTTGAGGACGCCGGGGTGCTCTGGCAGACCGGTGAGCTGGGCCGGGTGGATATGGGCGGCGGCGGCACGGTCGCGAAATATATAGCGAACCTCGACGTCGACACGGTGGATATAGGCGTTCCGGTGCTGTCGATGCACTCGCCGTTCGAGGTGGTCTCAAAGCTGGACGTAAAAGCGGCCTATGACGCCTTTGCGGCCTTTTACGGCAGGCTTTTTTAAGCGGGATTTTGATATTGACAATGTATTACAGGAGTTGTTTATGGAAATAAAACGCGTCTCCTCCCCAGAGGAGTTTGAGCTGGCCTTTGATATCCGCCTTAAAGTTTTTGTGGAAGAGCAGCATGTCCCGCTAAGCGAGGAGCTGGACGACTACGACAAGGAAGCGCTGCATATTCTAGTCCTGACAGACGGCCTCCCGGTGGGCTGCGGTCGGGTTTATCTTCGGGACGACACCGCGAAGCTGGGCCGCATCGCCGTGCTTAAAGAGTATCGCGGCAGCGGTGCGGGATTTAGGCTCTGCGAGGAGCTTATCTCCGCCGCTATAGAGATGGGCGCGAAAACGTTGATTCTTGACGCCCAGACACAGGCCGTGGGCTTTTATAAAAAGCTGGGCTTTAAAGAAGAAGGCGAAATTTTTCTCGACGCCGGCATTGACCATATACGCATGAGGCGGGAAATATAGCTATAATAACGAAACCGCGCCGATTTCACGCGGTTTTATCACCGCTAAGGCCGCGCTTTTAAAACAGCGCGGCCTTACGACGTCTAAGCGCGGCCTGCTTTGGCGCAGGCCACAGGACATATTTTGACAAAACATAAATTCAGGCGTATAATTATAGTGTATGCGTATAGAGACGCTTAGAGCAATTTAATAGTAAACTTCTACAACCGAAAGGAGTTCCCTTCATGGACGACCCTGGTGGCGCTACCGATCTTATTCCCAAAATAATTTTGCTGTTGGTTTTAATCCTTGTAAACGCTTTTTTTTCAATGAGCGAGCTGGCCATCATCTCACTGAACGACAACAAAATCAAAAAGCTGGCGGAA
>DOZQ01000215.1:7882-9075 GCA_003517915.1 Oscillospiraceae bacterium
CAAATCGGCGTCACACTGGCCGGTTTTCTTACCTCCGCCGCCGCCGCGGATAATTTCGCGTCGCTGTTGGCCGGCTGGCTGGAAAAAACCTTTAGTTTAACCTCCGGGCTTTCGGCTATAAGATTTATTTCGCTGTTTGTCATCACAATTATAATCTCGTATTTTTCGCTCGTGCTCGGGGAGTTGGTTCCCAAGCGCATAGCCATGCAGAAAAGCCAGCCTATAGCCTTTGCGGTCGCGGGGCCGCTGAGCGTAATCAAAGCCGGGCTGCGGCCTTTTATCTGGCTGCTCAGCGTTTCGTGCAACTTTGTTGTTCGGCTGTTCGGGCTGGACCCCAATGCGGACGAGGAACAGGTCACCGAGGAGGAAATCCGCCTGCTGGTGGACGTCGGCGAGGAAAAAGGCGTTATTGAGGAAAGCCAGAAGGAAATGATAAACAACATCTTTGAGTTTGACGATATCAGCGCTCAGGATGTTATGACCCACAGAACCGACATATTCGGCGTTGAAATTAAGCAGCCGGTAGAAGACGTGCTGGAAATCGCCATAAAAGAGGGATATTCCCGCATACCGGTGTATGAGGACGAGCTTGACAATATCATCGGGGTTATTTATATCAAGGATCTTCTGCGCTTTGTGGGCAGCGATATCCCCCACGGGTTCGAGCTTTCGGAGCTTATCCGCGAGGCGTACTTTGTGCCCGAATCAAAGCGGTGCGGGGCACTTTTTACCGAAATGACCGAAAAGCACCTGCACTTGTGCGTCGTCGTGGACGAATACGGCGGCACCGCCGGCATTGTGACCATTGAGGATCTTATTGAATCCATCGTCGGCAGCATTCAGGATGAATACGACAACGAAACCGACGAGATACAGCAGCTTGACGAGTCGACCTACGCCATGGACGGCGCGATACTCACCGAAGATGTCGAGGATCGCTTGAAGATAAAACTCCCCGATGGGGATTACGACACCCTTGGCGGCCTGATTTTATCTCTGCTGGGCCGCATCCCGGAAACGGGCGAGAATCCGTCGTTTGAAATTTCCGGATACCGCTTTACTGTAAACAATGTGACCGACCGGCGCATTGAGCGGGTGACCGCCGAAAAGCTGCCGCAGATAGACAAGTCCGGCAAGGCGGTTAAATAAAGCTTAGAATGACATGCAGGGAACGACCCCTGTGTCGTTCCGAA
>DOZQ01000215.1:9097-9979 GCA_003517915.1 Oscillospiraceae bacterium
TTTATAATATGTAATATCCTATTATTTTTTCGATTTTAAAAAATCCAGAATCTTGATCATGCAGATCATTAAAACGCCGTAGACACAATATCTCAGCGGAAACGCGAAGATGTCGGTAATTGATGGCATCGTCATACTCGCAAAGATATATCCTCCCGGACCCATCTGCCCCGAACCGGTCATAACAAGAATTGACCGTATAATCCCGCCGATAAAGGAAAGCGGCGCAAGGCAGAAAAAGATGTAAGAGATGACCTTCAGTATCTTTTTTACCGTTGTCCCGTCGTCCCCGTAAAGCCTTTTGACAAACCCCGGAGAACTGCGCTGCTCATACGGCTGGTTTCCATATGCCGGATTCTGCCCTTGTCCGTAAGGCTGATAGCCCGGCGGGGTCTGAGGCGGCGCGTAGGGCGGTACCGTACCCTGACTGGGCGGCGGATTGTAACCAGGACTGGGCGGCGTGGCCGGCTCCCTTGCCACAGCTTGCTCGGTTCTGTTTTCCTGAGGCTCCATTTTTAAAACGCTCCCTTCATAACAGCCGGCGGCGAAACGCAAAACACCGCCGGTGTGTATCACGATTTATAGTCGGCAGACTATACTAAAAATATTATATCATAGAACGCACGAAAAAATAACAGAAACTTTATGATTTTTTATCTCAATTATATTTTAGGGTAGTTTGATAAATGGTGATTATGGATTTGTTAATCTGCTCTAAAGGAGGGTACCCGCATGTTTCCCGCAGAGCTGCTGCGCGACTCGGCAAAACCATTTGGTATAGACCTCGATACGGCGCAAACAGAAAGGTTTCACTTGTTTACAAATCTTCTTCTCGAATGGAACGGCAGGATGAACCTAACCGCGATAACCGATATCCAAGAG
>DOZQ01000215.1:10051-10255 GCA_003517915.1 Oscillospiraceae bacterium
AAAATATACCGTCCCGACATACATGTTACGCTGCTTGACAGCCAATTTAAGCGCATCTCATTTTTAAACGCGGCCTCTGAGGCTCTGGGACTTGAGCTTGAAACGGTGAATCTGCGCGCCGAGCAGGCGGGACGCTCTCCCGAACTGCGTGAAAGCTTTGATCTGGCGGCGGCCCGAGCGGTCGCGGGACTGCCGGTGCTGTGT
>DOZQ01000215.1:10277-10411 GCA_003517915.1 Oscillospiraceae bacterium
CCAAAGAAGAGCTTGCGGTTTCGAACCGGGCAATATCCGAGCTGGGGGGCGAAATATGGGAGATAAAAGAAGTAACTCTCCCGGATAACAGCGGGAGGACTCTGATTTTCATAAAAAAAAGAACGCAGACTCCG
>DOZQ01000134.1 GCA_003517915.1 Oscillospiraceae bacterium
AAATAACCCTTGCCAACGCTTTTGAAGTGGCGGACGACGTGCTGCGTCAGGGCTTGCAGAGTATTTCGGAGCTTATAAAGATACCGGCGATGGTGAATCTGGACTTTGCCGACGTAATGGCCGTAATGAAGGACGCAGGCTACGCCCACATGGGTGTGGGTACGGCATCTGGACGCGACAAGGCGGAGACGGCCGCGCAGGCGGCAATCAGCAGCCCGCTTATCGAAACCTCTATGGAGGGTGCACGCGGCGTGATTATAAATATCACCGGGTCCCCGGATATCGGTCTTGAGGAAGTGGAGACCGCGTCGGAGATCATAGCCAAGGCGGCTCATGCCGACGCTAACATAATTTGGGGCGCGACGCTTGACGATTCGCTTGAGGATCAAATCCGCGTGACCGTGATAGCGACCGGTGCCAATTCCGAAGGCGTCAAAAGGTCTTCTGGCAAGACCGATACGGGAGTAGGTGCGGGCGCAGGATCAGGCGCGGGCGCGGCGTCATCATCTGGCTTAGTCTCGAGCTCCTCAGCGAAAAAAGAATCCAAAAAGAACGAGGATGTTTCGGACGACGACGATTATTACGACATCATGTCGATATTCAACCGCAAATAAGTCATAAAGCAGTTGGTTACATATTACCTGCAAAATGCGGGGCGCTGTTATCAGCGCCCCTTATGAATTGTGGAATGATTTGATTGAAGGTAACGGGGGAATAATATGATATGGATCGAAATACAAATCAAACTTTCTGCTGTCGACGCCGAACGGGCGCAGGCGGCAATTCATATGGCGGCGCCGCACGGCATGTATATTGAGGATTACAGAGAGCTTGAAAACGACGCTCTTAAAATCGCGCATATAAATTTAATCGACGATGAACTTTTGTCGAAAAGCAAAGACGAGGTCATAATTCACATTTATCTTGGGGACGAGCAAAGCCCGGAGGAAGTCATTAACTTTATCACCGAGCGGCTGGGGGAGTGCGGCATCATGGCAGAAATTTCAAGCGTGCCGGCGGACGACAGTGACTGGGCGGACAACTGGAAAAAATATTTCAAACCGACGCCGGTGGGCAGCCGGCTGCTTATCTGCCCGTCGTGGGAAACGACAGAGCCGGACGGAAGGATACTTTTGACAATTGACCCAGGGGCGGCGTTTGGAACCGGAACCCACCAGACGACAAGGCTTTGTCTCGAGGCGATTGAGGCGGAGCTTCGCCCGGGGGAGCGGGTTTTGGATATCGGCTGCGGCAGCGGAATTTTAGCGGTCGCAGCGCTGCTTTTGGGTGCCGAGCGGGCGCTGCTTGTGGATATTGATCCGCAGAGTGTGAAAACCGCCGCTGAGAACCTGAAAATCAACCGTGTGGCGCAGAGAGCCGAGTGCGTGTGCGGAAATCTGACCGAAAAGGTTTCAGGGAAATATTCGGTGATATGCGCGAATATCGTGGCCGACGCGGTAATTGATTTATCGCGGGAGGTAAAAAGCTTTTTGCTGCCGGGCGGTCGCTTTATCTGCTCCGGGATTATTGACAGCAGAGAAGACGAGGTGCGCGCGGCGCTGACCGAAAGCGGATTTGAAATAAAAGCCCGTTTATGTGACGCGGGATGGATAGCGCTGGTATGTACGGCTAACAATTAGATGATATGGCTTGGAGGAAAATACAGAATGATGCTGCAATATGAAGAGCAAAAGCAAAAGCTTGAGGGCTACAAAGCCGAGCTTGAGGATTTGGGTGAGGCGCTGGATATAGAAGGTCTGCGCCGGGAAGCGTCAGAGCTTGAAGCTATGACCGCCCGTGAGGATTTTTGGAGCGACCTTGAAAACTCGCAAAAAACCCTGCAAAAGCTGCGGCAGACAAAAAGCCGTATAGAAGCGTATGATAAGCTGTGCGGTGAATATGATGACTCGCTGACCCTTATCCTGATGGCGGATGAGGAGGGGGAGCTTTCGATGCTTGACGAAGTAATCGGAAATGTCGAAAAAGTTATTCGCGGTATAGAAGAGCAGCGGCTGGCCACACTGCTCACCGGAGAATACGATTCCAGTAATGCGATTTTGAGTTTTCACGCGGGCGCGGGGGGCACCGAGGCGCAGGACTGGAACGAAATGCTTTACCGTATGTATGGCCGCTGGTGCGAGCAGCACGGCTACAAATATACCCTGCTTGATTTTCTGGACGGAGAGGGCGCGGGGCTGAAAAGCGCGACCGCCTTGGTGGAGGGGCAAAACGCCTACGGTTATTTGAAGGGTGAGGCGGGAGTCCACCGTCTTGTGCGAATTTCGCCGTTTGATTCATCGGGCCGTCGACACACCTCGTTTGCGTCGCTTGAGGTCATGCCGGAAATCAATGATGAGATAGAAATCGACATACGTGACGACGACCTTAAAATCGACACCTACCGTTCGAGCGGCGCGGGAGGACAGCACGTCAACAAAACCGAGTCGGCCATAAGAATTACGCATCTTCCCACCGGGATAATTGTCGCGTGCCAAAACGAGAGAAGCCAGCATCAAAATAAAGAAATGGCGATGCGTATGCTTAAATCCAAGCTGCTTGAGATCAAAGAGCGGGAGCATCTTGACCGCATTGAGGATATAAAAGGCGAGCAGAAGGAAATAGGCTGGGGCTCGCAGATAAGATCGTATGTATTTATGCCTTATACTCTGGCGAAGGATCACCGCACCGGCTATGAAAACGGCAATATCGGTGCCGTTATGGACGGGGACCTGGATGGGTTCATAAACGCTTATCTTAAATCACTTAGCTTAGGCGAGATATAAATACACAATCGATAAAACCCGCTGTTTTGATATTTTCCTGTTATGTGGAAATAATGAAACAGCGGTTTTTTTGTTATCTTTTTATAGATAGGGAGCGGAGTTATGCATACGGTGATTTTGTTCGGCTCGAAAAACGAAAGGCAAACAGGAGAACGGCTCTGTGGGGCATTTGAAAAAAACGGCGGCGTATATTTTATAAAAGATAATTTGCTCATGTTGGGCGGCGGCGCCCCGAGTTTTTTGCTGTGTGAATATGAAAGCCTGCCCGAAACTTCGGTAAAGCAAGGCATTGTTATCTTTAAGAATGAAATATCAAAATATTCCCGGATTGATATTCCCAGCGGATTCACCGCCGTGGTGGATTCGGAAAACGCGCCGGCGCTGAGTCTTTTAAAACAGCGGAAAATACAAACAGTCACCTGCGGAATGTCGTCTCACGATACCCTGAGTATTTCAAGTGTCAAAGAGGATCGCGCGGCGGTAAGCCTGCAGCGCGCTATTGTACGCTTGGACGGCAGCGAAATGGAAGCCTGTGAAATCCCGATGAAATTTGAAGCTTTCCCCGGGGATTATGCCCTGCTGTGCTGCTGCGCCGCGCTTATTTTAACCGGCACAGATACGAGGCCGGGGCTGAGCATATAAGCCTAGAGGGTGTACACACGAGATAAAATCCGCCAATTAATCTCATGTGGTCACCATCTAGACAAAAATTACAATTTAATAGCCAGAAATTATCTGTCATATTGTCACATAATCTGATTAAAATACTAAGGCAAACGTTCAAGCAATATTTATGAAGGAGTGTAATTTACAATGGCTAATTACAGTGGCAAGACCAGCGTGCCGGAAGCGCGCGAAGCTATGAACCGCTTTAAGATGGAAGCCGCCAGCGAAGTTGGCGTGAACCTCAAGCAGGGCTACAATGGTGACCTGACCTCTCGCCAGGCCGGTTCTATCGGCGGACAGATGGTCAAGAAAATGATCCAGTCTTACGAAAACAGCATGAAATAACCTCGTTATTACGAGCGGCGCCCCGGCAAAATGCCGGGGCGTTAGTTTTTGTTGTTATGTATGTTCGGATAAAATTAATAAACCGGCCAAGACTATAGCGACAAGATAAGCTATAATATATAAAAATATATAAAAAACAGGGTATGATAATGTTATGGAATCTATGAATTACACTCAAAATGTGCCGCAAAGATTTGTCAGCTACGGTGAGGGCGGCCCTTTAAGCGGGCTTACCTCAGTGCAGGTTCAGCAGCGCAGGCAGGCCGGTATGAGCAATATCCAGCCTCAGGGAATGACGCCGAGCACCGGTAAAATCATAAGGAACAATGTCTGCACGCTTTTTAATCTGATAAATCTCATTTTAGCCGTAGCTATTTTATTGGTCGGGCACCCGGAAAATATTCTTTTTTTGGGCATAGCGGTATGCAACACACTGATGGGGATCATACAGGAGCTCAGAGCCAAGCGTACGCTGGACCGTTTGGCTATACTTTCAAAATCCACGGTGCAGGTAGTCAGGGACGGATGCACGGTAAAAATTGACCAAGAGGACATAGTGCTGGACGACGTGATGCTGGTCTCAACCGGTTCTCAGATCTGCGCAGACGGGACAGTGCTGCTTTCAGAAGGCATGGAGGCGGATGAGTCGCTGCTTACCGGTGAGTCAGACAAGATACGCAAGGAAAAAGGCAGCCAAGTGCTTTCGGGCAGCTTTGTTACGGCGGGGCGCGCCTATGTGAAGGTCACGTCGGTGGGACGGGACAGCTACGCGACAAAGCTGACTATGGAGGCGAAAAAAGAGAAAAAATCCAAGTCGCCGCTTATGCGGAATCTACAAAATATTATCCGGGTGCTGACCTTTGTGATTATTCCGCTGGGCGGGATTTTGTTTTACAGCCAATATACAAACAGCGGGGATTTAAGAGCCTCGGTGCTAGGCGCGTCGGCGGCCATGCTGGGGATGATACCGGAGGGGCTTATAATGCTCACCGGCATAACCCTGACGCTGGGAGCCCTAAAGCTCGCGAGGCATAAGGCGATGGTGCAGTCGCTCGGCAGCATTGAAACTCTAGCCAGGGTCGACGTGCTGTGTCTGGATAAAACCGGTACTATAACCGACGGTACGCTGAGCTTTGAAAAGCTGGTTCCGGTAAACGATACTTCCCACGATTATGCTGGTCGGATTATTTCTGAGCTGATGGGGGCGCTACGGGATGACAACGCCACCGCGAAGGCGCTAAGGGAAACTTTCGGAAGTGGCTGTGAATGGATTCCGGCGCGCACGGTTCCGTTTTCCTCCGACAGAAAATGGAGCGGGGTATCATATGAAAATGAAGGGAGCTTTATTTTGGGAGCTCCCGGATCAGTTTTTAAAAAAGAAGAGCATGAGGAGCTTTTTGAAGCAGTACGTCAGTATGCGGCAAAGGGCTTTCGCGTGCTTTGTCTCGCGCATTCCGGTGCGATTATGGAAGACGTGGTCTTGCCGGAGGAACTAAGCTGTCTGTCGCTTATAATTTTGTCGGATACCGTGCGCGCCGAAGCGCCAGAAACCTTTAGGTATTTTGCCGGCGAGGGAGTGACCCTCAAGGTTATATCGGGGGATGATCCCTTAACCGTGAGCACGGTGGCCGAAAAGGCCGGCATTGCGGATTCTGACAGATATATAGACATGAGCCATTTTGACGAGCAGGCGGATTACGGCGAGCTTGCAAAAGCCTACACGGTGTTTGGCCGGGTATCTCCCGGGCAGAAAAGGGAGCTTGTAAAAGCGCTTAAAGAAGCCGGGCATACCGTGTGTATGACCGGAGACGGCGTAAACGACGTGCCGGCTATGAAAGAGGCCGACTGCAGCGTAGCAATGATCGCAGGGAGCGACGCGGCGCGCGGCGCGAGTGATTTTGTGCTCATGACCTCGGATTTTTCGGCAATGGTGCGGGTTCTGCGTGAAGGACGTCAGGTCATCAACAACATTGAGACCGTGGCATCGCTTTATTTGGTCAAGACAATTTTTTCGGCGCTTTTGTCGCTTGTGTATATTTTTATCCCGTATCCTTATCCATTTGCGCCGCTGCAGATGACGCCTATAAACTTTTTGACAGTGGGAGCCCCATCCTTCTTTTTGGCGCTGCGCAAAAATATAAAAAAGCCCGAGGGCAAGTTTTTGGAAAACGTGCTTGAATACGCGCTGCCAGCGGCGGTTACGGTAGTGCTGAGTATTTTGGTGGTGCAGCTCGCGGGTATATTTTTTAATCTTTCACAGGGTGAGATTTCAACCATGAACGTTATATTGACCGGTGCCGTCGGCTTCGCGGTTTTATGGCGGGTCGCCAGGCCGCTGACCGGCGTTATAAGAGCCATGCTGCTGGGGCTTATGCTGGCGTTTGTGCTGATGTTTATGATCGTTGGGGATTTCTTTATGCTTGAAAGCCTGTTTACCCGAAATGTTTTCTTCTATTTGCCGCTGGTGTGCATGGGTTCGTTCCTTATGGATATTTTCGGCAAAGCGGTAAAATCGTCGGAAAAGCTTATAGGAAAAATCAGGTGGTGTCGTCACAAGATATAAATCACATATTTTCGTTTGATTTTTT